>NZ_JBMKHT010000049.1:0-27973 GCF_049238165.1 Enterobacter cloacae complex sp. IR5422
CGGGTCTGGCGGCGTTTACTGGAAAACTCACTGTCGGCAAAAGTCAGTTGCTGGCTCATCCGGTTACTCATTCTGGGTTCAGGTTACAACACGATGATCTCACATCTCGGACTTATTCGCACCTTCCCTAAATGGAGGGCAATCGCCTGACCAATACCGCTGCTGGCACCGGTAATGACAACAACCTTGTTTGCACTATTATTCATGATCTTATCTCGCTATTGAGTGATGCAAAAAATAAAAGGCAGAGAAGCATTAATGAATAATGACAAATTCATTAATGCGGTTTTTGATATATTGTGTATCGGGAATAAAATGATGTTCTTTTAAAACTTAATGGAGTACGCAAGAGTCTGTCAATGTCGTTTTTTAATAATTACATTAATTACAGGCTTAATATTTAATTCTTATAGGTAACCGAGAAAAGTATATAAATGAAATGGGGGCACGATAGCGGCCCTGCGAACAGGGCCTGAGAATTACAATTTGCCACTGTAAAGCACCGGGCCTGTGGGGAGCCCAGTGGGCGATCCGCCCGCTGGTTCGAGGCTTATGGCTATCGTGGCGTCAGCAGGGAGCGTTGCGTTCCTGAGGGTGACGCGTGTCGGTATGTCGTTATGCAGCAGCCCCATGGAGACCGGCGCCTGCCCGCCTGGGATCAGCCAAAGCTGGAGGCTGTGTTGCGCCGCGACGGCCGTCGGCCGAAGAGGGGCAATGCTCAAGTGCTGGCGGCTGGCATCCGCGCTGACGACCCATTCCCCGTGCTGTTGGGCATCGTTGAGGACCATCAGCGGAACGAGTTCCGGTGTACGGGTGGCATACCAGGCAACGACCGTCAGGGCGGCGAGGGAGGCCGCAGCCATCCAGCCGACATAAGGACGACTTTTGCGTAAAGGCTTTTTGGGCGGCAGATCGAGGGCGATTCTTTTCCACACCGTCTCGGGTGGAGGGACGGGCACAAGATGACTATCCAGCGTGCTGAACATTTTCTGCCAGTACGCCAGGCGGGCGGCCAGAGCGGGTTCACGGAGGACCCTTTTCTGGAACTGAAGCCGCGCCCCTCCGCGCAGGGTGCCGAGGGCATATTCCGCAGCCAGCATGTCGTCGCGTTTTTCTGCGTCATTCATAGCCCCACGCACTCCCGAAGATGATCCATTGCCCGACGTATCCAGCTTTTCACCGAGCCTACAGGCTGCTGGAGCCAGTCGGCAATGTCGCTGTGAGACATTCCCTGATAGTAGGCGAGCGTAATGCTCTGGCGCTGCTCGCTGCTCAAATGTTCGAGACAATGCCTGAGCCGCTCTGCCTGCGCATCGTCGTGCCAGTTATTCTGCTCATCGCTTTCGCTCAGCAGAATATCTTCCGAATACGCCTCTTCACGGGCTGCAGCCCGGGTTTGCCCGCTGCGCAGCCAGTCAATACAGCGGTTGCGCACAATGTGCGTAAGCCAGGTCATCGGGGAGCTCAGTGCAGCGTTGTAGGTTTCGGCTTTACTCCAGACGGTGATAAAACAGTCGTGAAGGATCTCTTCTGCCCAGGCGCGGTCGCGCAGCATGCGCAGCGCAACGGCAAACAGGTGAGGCGATGTGAGTCGGTAAAGCTGTTCAAATGCGCGGCGATCGCCGTTTGCGACCGCCTGCATTAATTTCAACTGCTGTTCAGCCAGCGCGTTATCCATGTTTTTTCCGGAAGGCAACGTCACACTTCCGAAGTATAGACAACTACTTAGGCATCAGGACGGTATCAATCACATCGATCACGCCATTTTTCTGATGGACGTCATAGGTGCTGATGTTCGCCACGTTACCTTTACCGTCCTTAAGCTGAATATTGTGCGGGCCGTTACTCATGATCCACAGCGGTTGACCGTTAACGGTCTTCAGCTCCGCGTGGCCGCCGCCCTGTTTAATTTTCTGCTCCAGCGCTTTCATATCGTAATTACCGGCGACCACGTGATAGGTCAGAATGCTGGTGAGCGTGGCTTTGTTTTCGGGTTTGACCAGGTTCTCGACCGTGCCGGCAGGCAATTTCGCAAACGCCGCATTGGTTGGGGCAAACACGGTGAAGGGCCCTTTGCTCTGGAGCGTATCCACCAGCCCGGCCGCTTTGACGGCGGCCACCAGCGTAGTGTGATCTTTCGAGTTCACGGCGTTTTCAACAATATTTTTGCTCGGGAACATCGCCGCTCCGCCCACCATCACGGTGTCTGACGTCATGGCTGCTGATGCGCCTGCACAGAAGAGTATCGCGCTGGATACGAATGCAACACTGAGTAGCTTTTTCATCATTTATCCTCGGATTAAGGAGCAAAGGCGTTGCTCACATACTCATATACGAGGGGCGGGGGGAAACTGGATGCAGGGAAATGAAAATAAATTTGTGGCGGGGAAGTGAATTCCCTCTCCCCGGTGGGGAGAGGGCAAATGACTTAGCGTCTCACCGGTG
Source organism: Enterobacter cloacae complex sp. IR5422 (assembly GCF_049238165.1). Classification (NCBI taxonomy): domain Bacteria; kingdom Pseudomonadati; phylum Pseudomonadota; class Gammaproteobacteria; order Enterobacterales; family Enterobacteriaceae; genus Enterobacter; species Enterobacter cloacae complex sp. IR5422. Next base: position 2,446 of record NZ_JBMKHT010000049.1, read on the forward strand.
CCCCGTTCGCCACATAATACGCCGCCGTGCTCTTCGCCAGCGGCTCGCGACCGCGAATGGCATCGGCAATCTTCTCGCCAATCATAATGGTGGTGGCGTTCAGGTTGCCGGTGATGATCTGCGGCATAATCGACGCATCCACCACGCGCAGCCCTTCCAGCCCGTGAACGCGGCCTTCGCCGTCGACCACCGCCATCTCGTCGTAACCCATCTTGCAGGTGCCGCACGGGTGGAACGCCGTTTCCGCGTGGTTGCGCACGAATTCGTCCAGCTGCTCGTCGGTCTGGCAGTCAATACCCGGACTGATTTCACGGCCGCGGTACTTGTCCAGCGCGGGCTGGTGCATGATCTCGCGGGTGATGCGGATCGCGTCGCGAAACTCCTGCCAGTCCTGCTCGTGGGACATATAGTTGAACAGGATCGCCGGATGCTGGTGCGGATCGCGCGACTGGATGCGCACGTGTCCACGGCTCGGCGAGCGCATGGAGCCGACGTGGCACTGGAAGCCATGTTCTTTCACCGCGTTCGAGCCGTTGTAGTTAATCGCCACCGGCAGGAAGTGGTACTGAATGTTTGGCCACTCAAACTCCTCGCGGCTGCGGATAAACCCGCCCGCTTCGAAGTGGTTGCTCGCACCTATGCCGGTGCCGCCAAACAGCCACTCCGCGCCAATCTTCGGCTGGTTCCACCACTGCAGGGCAGGGTAGAGGGAGACCGGCTCTTTACATTCGTACTGGAGGTACATCTCCAGGTGATCCTGCAGGTTTTCCCCCACGCCGGGCAGATCGTGCACCAGCGGGATATCAAACTGCTTCAGCAGGTCAGCGTTGCCCACGCCGGAGCGCTGGAGGATCTGCGGGGAGGCAATCGCCCCGGCGCTCAGCAGCACTTCTTTTTTTGCCGTCGCTTTGGAGGGGATGGTGCTTTCACCCTCCAGCCACTCGACGCCCACCGCGCGCTTGCCCTCAAAGAGGATGCGATCGGTCATGGCGTGGGTGCGGATGGTCAGGTTCGGACGCGGTTTCGCCTGATCCAGATAGCCGCGCGCGGTGCTGGCGCGTCGGCCCTGCGGCGTGACCGTGCGGTCCATCGGGCCGAAGCCCTCCTGCTGATAGCCGTTGAGATCGTCGGTGCGCGGATAGCCCGCCTGCACGCCCGCCTCCACCATCGCCTCAAACAGCGGGTTCACGCCCGGTTTCGAGGTGGTAACGCTCACCGGACCGTCGCCGCCGTGGTAGTCGTTCGGCCCCACGTCGCGCGTCTCTGCCTTGCGGTAATAGGGCAGGCAGTTGAGGTAGCTCCAGTGCTCCAGGCCCGGCTCTTTCGCCCAGTGGTCGAGGTCCATCGCGTTACCGCGGATGTAGCACATGCCGTTGATCAATGACGAGCCGCCCAGCCCTTTGCCGCGTCCGCACTCCATGCGGCGCTTGTTCATGAAGGGTTCTGGCTCGGTTTCGTACGCCCAGTTGTAGCGCTTGCCCTGCAGCGGGAACGCCAGCGCGGCGGGCATCTGGGTGCGGAAGTCAAATCGGTAATCCGGTCCGCCTGCTTCAAGCAGCAGGACGGTGGTGTTCGGATCTTCAGTCAGTCGTGTAGCCAGCACGTTGCCGGCAGAGCCGGCCCCGATAATGATGTAGTCAAATTGCAAATAAACCTCCCGGTTAAAATATGGACTGGAATTTACCCATCTCAACCTGGATGGACTTCACCTGGGTGTAGCTCTGCAGCGTCATCACGCCGTTCTCGCGGCCAATGCCGGAGTGCTTGTAGCCGCCGACCGGCATCTCTGCGGCGGATTCACCCCAGGTGTTGATCCAGCAGATGCCCGCTTCGAGCTGATGAATGGCGCCGTGGGCGCGGTTCAGGTCGGTCGTGACGATGCCTGCCGCCAGCCCGTAGTCGGTGTCGTTGGCGCGGCGAATCGCTTCCTCAATGGACTCATAGGTGAGGATGGACATCACCGGGCCGAAGATCTCTTCGCGCACGATGGTCATCTCGTCTGTGCAGTCGGTGAACACGGTTGGGGCCACCCACGCGCCGTTATCGAAGCCTTCGCCCTTCAGCACGTCGCCGCCGCACAGCACGCGCGCGCCTTCCTCTTTGCCTTTGGCGATGTAGCGCATCACGCTGTCGCGGTGCGGGAAGCTGACCATCGGGCCAAAGTTGGTAGCTCCATCGAACAGATCGCCCGCGCGGATGCGGCCCACGCGTTCAGTGATTTTCTGCTCAAACGCGGCTTTGAACTTAGCCGGAACAAACACGCGGGTGCCGTTGGTGCACACCTGGCCGGAGCTGAAGAAGTTGGCCATCATGGCGATGTCTGCCGCGAGATCCAGATCCGCATCGTCAAAAATAATCAGCGGCGATTTGCCGCCCAGCTCCATCGTCACCTCTTTCAGGGAGGAGGCCGCGGCGTTCGCCATCACCTTTTTGCCGCTGGCGACGCCGCCGGTAAAGGAGACTTTGGCGATGCCCGGATGCTCGGTCAGGTACTGGCCGGTCTCCGCACCCACGCCCGGCAGGACGTTAAACACGCCATCCGGCAGACCCGCTTCGGTATAGATTTCGGCAAGCTTCAGGGCGGTAAGCGGCGTCACTTCGCTCGGCTTGAAGATCATTGCGTTGCCCGCCGCCAGCGCCGGGGCCGATTTCCACAGGGCGATCTGGATCGGGTAGTTCCATGCGCCGATGCCCGCCACCACGCCCAGCGGCTCGCGGCGGGTATAGACGAATGAGGTCTCGCGCAGCGGGATCTGGCTGCCTTCCAGCGCCGGGATCAGCCCCGCGTAGTACTCCAGCACGTCCGCACCGGTGACGATATCCACGGTTGAGGTTTCGGAATACGCTTTACCGGTGTCGAGGGTTTCCAGCTTTGCCAGATCGTCGTTGCGCTCGCGCAGGATGTCGACGGCGCGACGCAGAACGCGGGAGCGCTCCATGGCGGTCATCGCCGCCCAGACTTTTTGCCCGCGCGTTGCGCTTTCAACGGCGCGATCGACGTCTTCGCGCCCGGCGGCCTGAACGGTCGCCAGGACTTCACCGTTGGCCGGGTTGATGGTCTCGAAGGTGCGACCGCTGGTGGTCGATGTATAACCACCATTGATATAAAGCTGCTGTTCTGCCATTCGGGACATAAATTCTCCTCGGTTAGTCGGTCGGTAAATGCTGGCTGATAAAGTGGCTGGTGAGCGACTGCGCCAGGGTCTTATCCAGCGGCTTGCCGCTCAGCGCGGCGCGCAGCCACAGCCCGTCGATCAGCGCCGCCAGCCCGTAGCCCGCCTCCTGGGCCTGCTCGCGCGGAAGCTCGCGGCGGAACTCGTACACCAGGTTCGACAGCAGGCGGCGGCTGCTCACCTGCTGCAGGCGGTAGAGCATGGGCTGATGCATGCTGCTTGCCCAGAAGGCCAGCCAGGCCTTCATCGCCGCGCTGCTCACCTGGGTCTCATCAAAGTTACCGCCGACAATCGCCTGCAGCCGCTGCTCCGCGCTGCCGTTCGGCAGGGCGTGCAGGCGGCTTAATACCGCATCGCGCAGCTGGCCGGTGATGTCGCGCATGGTCGCTTCCAGCAGACCATTTTTGTCTTTGAAATAGTGACTGATGATCCCCGTGGAAACGCCTGCCCGACGGGCGATCTGCGCGATCGTCGCGTCATGCATTCCCACTTCATTTATTGCTTCCAGCGTGGCGTCGATAAGCTGCCTGCGCCGGATCGGCTGCATCCCCACTTTGGGCATTATTGCCACTCCATTCATCAGCGTTGGTTAACCATTAAAGCGGTTTTTGATTGGACGTTCAATATAAAATGTGTCTTAATTGTTGCGGATTTGGATTTTAATAGTTACAAAAACAGTGAGGATACTGGATGACAGACCTTTCACAGGACAGAGAAAAAGACAAAATCAACCCGGTCGTTTTTTATACGTCCGCCGGGCTGATTTTGTTGTTTTCCCTGACAACGATCTTCTTTCGCGATTTTTCTGCCGAGTGGATTGGGCGCACCCTGAACTGGGTATCGAAGACCTTCGGCTGGTACTACCTGCTGGCGGCGACGCTCTACATCGTCTTTGTGGTCTGCATTGCCTGCTCGCGCTTCGGCTCCGTGAAGCTCGGGCCAGAGCAGTCCAAGCCCGAATTCAGCCTGCTGAGCTGGGCCGCGATGCTGTTTGCCGCGGGCATCGGCATTGACCTGATGTTCTTCTCCGTGGCGGAACCGGTCACGCAGTATATGCAGCCGCCGGAAGGGGCAGGGCAGACGATGGAGGCTGCGCGCCAGGCGATGGTCTGGACGCTGTTCCACTACGGCCTGACCGGCTGGTCAATGTACGCCCTGATGGGCATGGCGCTGGGATACTTTAGCTATCGTTATAATTTGCCCCTCACCATTCGCTCCGCGCTGTACCCGATTTTCGGTAAAAAGGTTAACGGCCCGATTGGCCACAGCGTCGATATCGCGGCGGTGATCGGCACCATCTTCGGTATTGCGACCACGCTCGGGATTGGCGTGGTGCAGCTCAACTACGGACTGAGCGTGCTGTTTGATATTCCGGATTCGATGGCGGCGAAAGCGGCGCTGATTGCGCTCTCCGTCATTATTGCCACCATTTCGGTGACGTCGGGCGTCGATAAAGGCATCCGCGTGCTCTCCGAACTGAACGTGGCGCTGGCGCTGGGCCTCATCCTGTTCGTGCTGTTTATGGGCGACACCTCGTTCCTGCTCAATGCCTTGGTGCTGAACGTGGGCGACTACGTAAACCGCTTTATGGGCATGACGCTGAACAGCTTCGCCTTTGACCGTCCGGTGGAGTGGATGAACAGCTGGACCCTGTTCTTCTGGGCGTGGTGGGTCGCATGGTCGCCGTTTGTCGGCCTGTTCCTGGCGCGTATTTCGCGCGGGCGCACCATCCGCCAGTTTGTGATGGGCACGCTGATTATCCCGTTCACCTTTACCCTGCTGTGGCTGTCGGTGTTCGGCAACAGCGCGCTGCATGAGATTATCCACGGCAACGCGACCTTTGCACAGGAAGCGATGGCGCACCCGGAGCGCGGCTTCTACAGCCTGCTGGCGCGGTACCCGGCGTTCACCTTTAGCGCCTCCGTGGCGACCATTACCGGCCTGCTGTTCTACGTCACCTCGGCGGATTCCGGCGCGCTGGTGCTGGGCAACTTCACTTCGAAGCTCAAGGACATCAACAGCGATGCGCCGAACTGGCTGCGCATCTTCTGGTCCGTCGCCATTGGCCTGCTGACGCTCGGCATGCTGATGACCAACGGCATCTCGGCGCTACAGAACACCACGGTGATCATGGGGCTGCCGTTCAGCTTTGTGATCTTCTTCGTGATGGCCGGGCTGTATAAATCGCTCAAGGTGGAAGACTACCGCCGCGTCAGCGCCAGCCGCGACACCGCGCCGCGGCCAATGGGCGCTCAGGACAGGCTGAGCTGGAAGAAACGCCTGTCGCGCCTGATGAACTACCCGGGCACGCGCTACACCAAACAGATGATGGAGACGGTCTGCTTCCCGGCAATGGAAGAGGTGGCGCAGGAGCTGAAGCTGCGTGGCGCCTACGTGGAGCTGAAAAACCTGCCGCCGGAGGAGGGTGAAACCCTGGGGCACCTGGATCTGCTGGTGCACATGGGCGACGAGCAGAACTTTGTCTACCAGATCTGGCCGCAGCAGTACTCGGTCCCCGGCTTTACCTACCGGGCGCGCAGCGGGAAATCGACCTACTACCGGCTGGAGACCTTCCTGCTTGAAGGAAGCCAGGGGAATGATTTGATGGACTACAGCAAGGAGCAGGTGATTACGGATATTCTGGACCAGTATGAACGGCACCTGAACTTTATCCATCTGCACAGGGAAGCGCCGGGGAATAGCGTGATGTTCCCGGATACGTAAGTTACTTTTTACAAACGCGCAATATAAGGCAAGTGTCTATCGGCACTTGCCTTTTTTATCTCTTGAGTTTGCTGGCAGAACTCATCACGGGAAGGGAAGAAGGAATGTGCCGGAATAATGTTAATTTTCATCAAAAAAAATTGATCTGAGTGTGATTTCTCATGATGTAATTGATTTTTAATAGTTTTTTTTATTATTCACACGAGAGGCTGTTAGAGTTTTGTAAAGAAAATTCATGTTTTGTATTGGGCGTTTTACTAAAACTCAAAGTTTTGTCATGAATAATCTTAAATTAACCCTATTAAGAAAAGGTTTAATTCCTTTTCTTTACTCTACTAACTTATTGATTTGACTTATTGATTATTTATTGTTTGGTTTTTTGTTCTGTTTTGTTAATTATAATGGATGAATATGCTTGTGTAATAATTTCGTTAAAAATTAGTGTTGGCTTTATACATTTTTTTATCAAAAGGGTTTTTATACTTAATAATGTTAAGTTAGTGGTTGAATATTTCTAATAGAGTCGAAGTTGTGATTTTTTATCTTGATAAATCTGTCTCATTGTCACATTTTCTTCATTCAAATACCATCTTCTACAAATCAGGCGAACACTGATTACCCAGTGCGGAGGAGGAGATGTCAAAGAAATGAGAACGATAAGCCCCTAAGGAGTGGTTGTGCCTTTTGTCTCTGACGAACTTCTGTATGGATACACCATTTTCCAGCATCTGGAATACAGGCCAACAACGCGCACGCTAATTAATATCAAAAATGGCCGAATCAAAAGATTTGGTACAACGAAAGCCAGATTGTTTGAGTATTTATTGTCAGGAATGGATGAAGGAATTGTCTACGATAATGACATCATCGTACATGTTTTTGAAGATCATGGGTTGCGGTGCTCCAGATCTTATCTACTGTCCATGATTAAAAAAATTCAAAATGCGTTTAATACCGTCGGCTTTGAGCGGTATCCCTTTGCAAGGGTTGATGGAAAAGCTTATGTAATCGATAGGTCTTGCTTAGAGCGCATATATGTTGTCAAAACTTCATCTTAATCATGTTATGTGAATTAAAAAAAGGAATGAACGTTGACGACGCTACTGGTGTTCACTCGGAATTTTGCAATGAGGCAGGCCATTCAGGGCTTATCCTCAGCGGACAAAGCGGTATTCTTTTTTGATAACCGCCTTGAGTTTATCGTCTGTGCAACGATCCTGGATAAGCCTTGCATTTTGATTGATGCAATTGATGAAACAACAGATAACATAAGGTGGTTGTATTCTCGGCTCGCGGCCAGAGGATTATCGCGACGAACCTATTTTATTTCACCAGAAGAAAACACAGGCAATAGCTATTTAAAACTCTTCTGGCTGGTTACGACGATCAAAGAGTTGAAGGCGCTTTGCGATCGCGCAGCGAAACTCCCCGCAACGGAAAAACCCTGGGAAGTAGCCGATGTTATTTACGACAGGTTATCGGTAAAGTTATCGCCAGAACATCTGGACTTTCTGATGACGCTATACGATGCGTCGACCGGGAAATATCGTTGCAATGACCGCGATGACATTAATAAAAACTACTATTTAAGAAAGCGACTTGCATTAGGAAGCAGTTCAGAGATGAAACAGCTCATCGTTATTTTATCCACTCAGGCTTATCACCATCCTTGTCTAAAATCAGCCTGACTGGGCAATAAATAATACATTAACTGGTTTAGCGGACTTATTCCGCTGTTCCTGCATTGACATGACGTCAATGCAGATAATGTTCAATCCTAAGGATAAAGCTATGCAAACTAAAGTTACCCGTGTAATTCGTAATGTACTGACGGCCGCTGCCGTGAGTGGAATCACCTTTGCCGCTCAGGCGGCCGATGGAAAAATTAATTTCACCGGCACAATCCTTGATTCGGCCTGTACGATTGAATCCAGTACGGCGAATCAGACCGTTAACCTTGGGAAAATCCCTAAAAGCTCGTTCAGCGCGGCCGGATCTGTTGCTGCTGCAACCCGCTTCAGCATTATGTTGAACAATTGCCCCGCGGCCGTTACCTCTGCATCTATTAAGTTTGATGGTACTGCGGACAGCTCTGACACCAGTATTCTTGCGCTGAACAGCGATCAAACGGCGAAAGGTGTAGGCGTTGCGTTTTATGAAGAGGATGGCATTACCGCGATCCCTCTGGCAACCCAGTCGAAGAGCATCACCCTTGACACCAGCGCAGGCGAAGATGCCGCAAACAGCAATAAGATGACCTTCGTGGCCAAATATAAGGCAACGCAGGCTGCCGTGGTGGCGGGTACGGCAAACGCGACGTCAGATTTTACCATTACCTATCAGTAATATCCCGGGCGTACCTAAGGTGCGCCCCGTTGTCTCTTGCTGAAATATTGGGAACGTATGATGAGTCAACTTATTCGAACGATTGCGTTATCAGGCGTTTGCCTGCTCTCTCTACCGGTTCAGGCCAGCATAACCGTCGGGGGGACACGCTTAATTTATAATGGAAATGAAAGCGAAGCCTCACTCCCGGTGAGTAACAGTCGGGATGCCGTTCCCTATTTAATTCAGTCATGGGTTGAGTTAGGTGAAAACTCGAAGGAGAAGGTTTCTTTTATCGTTACGCCGCCCCTGTTCCGCCTAGACGGAGGCCATGAAAATACGCTGCGGATCATTTATACCGGTGAAAAAACACTGCCTGATAATCGCGAATCTGTTTTTTGGCTAAACGTTAAGTCTATTCCCTCAATGACCCGGTCAGATGAAAATCGGCTGCTTATTGCCGTTAAGACGCGTATGAAAATTTTCTATCGCCCTGCGGCGCTGGCGTCTGAAAAATCCGGTGAAGCATGGACGAAATTAAAGTTTGAGACGCGCGGTGAACACCTGGTGATTAATAACCCAACGCCGTTCTACGTTTCTCTTTATTCATTAACGATTGGCAATAAAACGATTGCGCAGCCGCCGATGATTTCACCCTTTAGTTCCGCAACGGTGGCCGGCAGTGGAACGCAGGTGGCCTGGAAAGCCATAAATGATTTTGGTGGCGTAACGACAGAAAAGCGCCAGATGCTGAAATAAAAAATATTAACAATACGCTATGTCACTCGCGCAGGTAAGCAAAGTGAATACTGTTCCTTTTTCTCGATATGGTTTTTTCTCTGGCTCGTGGCCTAACCGCGTAAGTCGACTCTCGACGATAGCGCTTTTTATTTCGGGCGTTTTTCCCGCAGCTGCGGGCGAACTCTATTTTATGGCCGATGCGCTTGAAAAAACACACTCGACTTCTCAGGGCATCGATCTGGGCCGCTTCGAGCGGGGAGAACAGTTACCCGGCACCTACAGGGTGGAAATATGGCTTAATGAAAATTATATCCGAACGGAAAATATCTCTTTTGTATCTGTTAACGGCGTCGGGCTGGCGCCGGAGCTTAACCGGAGCGTGCTGGAATCACTTGGTGTCAGGGTCAAGGCATTTCCTGAATTATCCATGCTGCCTGCCGAGGCAATAATTACCGATCCCGGCGCATTTATACCGGATGCCTCCACCCGGCTGGATTTTGACAGGCAGAGACTGGATATCTCTATCCCTCAATCGGCGCTTAACGCGCGGGCACGCGGCACCGTTGATCCGTCGCGCTGGAACCAGGGCATTTCTGCACTGCTGGTAAATTACAGCATCAACGGCTCGCGCAGCTGGAGCCGGGACGGTGAGGCGCAGGATCAGCTTTACACCAATCTGCAAAGCGGTATTAATGCGGGACCGTGGCGCCTGCGTAACTACAGCACCGTGACGAAGAACAACGGAAAGCAGTCGTTTTCGTCGTTGAATACGACCCTGAGCCGCGACGTCCAGTTTTTGAGAGGGCAGTTTCAGGTGGGGGAAACCAGCACCCCCGGCGACGTGTTTGACAGCGTGATGTTTCGCGGCGCCCAAATTTTTTCCGATGACACCATGTTGCCGGAAAGCATGCGCGGCTTCGCCCCCATCATTCGGGGGATCGCCCGCACCAACGCCACGGTTACCGTGAAGCAAAACGGCTACACGGTTTATCAAACCTACGTGGCGCCTGGCAGCTTTATCATTCGCGATCTTTATCCTACGTCAGCGAGCGGCGATCTGGATATTGTCGTCACCGAAGCTGACGGCAGCGTCCAGCATTTCGTGCAACCTTTCTCCGCGGTTCCCGTCATGCTGCGGGAAGGCCGCGTGAAGTATGCGCTGAGCACAGGCGAGTTTCGAACGACGAAGCATGGGGCACATACGCCCACATTTGGCCTGGGCACGTTGGCTTATGGCCTCTCCAATAATCTCACGCTGTACGGTGGCGTCCTGGGGGCAAGTAACTATGCGTCCGGCGTGCTTGGTTCCGGCCTCAGCTTTGGCGATATAGGCTCACTATCGGCGGACGTTACCCTTGCCGAAAGCCAGCTCGTTGAGGAGAAAAATCGCCGCAGCCGGGGACAGTCCTATCGGGTGCAGTATTCAAAAACGGTGGCCACGACCGATACCACCGTGACGCTCGCAAGCTATCGCTACTCCACGGAAGGCTTTTATACCTTCCAGGAGGTGAATGAATTCAGCAGCCAGCGCTACAACAAGCGAAGCCGACTGCAACTCAACCTCAGCCAGTCGCTGCAAAGCTGGGGAAATTTTTATATTTCGGCATACCAGCAGGACTACTGGGGCAGACAGGGCTATGAGCGCAACGTCAGCACCGGCTTTAACACCAGTATTCGCGATATCAATTACTCGCTCGGCTACACCTACAGCGAAACGCCGGGCAAAGACCGTAGGGACCAGATTGTAGCCTTTCACTTACAGGTGCCGCTGAGCAAATGGCTGCCGCAAAGCTGGGCCAGCTATAGCGTGAATATGCAAAAGAACGGTCCTGAGACGCACCTGGTGGGTCTGAGCGGCACCGCACTCTCTGATAATAACCTGAGCTACCTTGTCCAGCAGGGCTATACGTCGTCTGGCGGAGAATCGAGAAGTTCCTTAAACGGAACCTATAAAGGCGGCTACGGTACCGTAAGCGCAGGCTACAACTACAGCCGACAGAACAGTCAGCTGAACTTCGGTCTGCAGGGGGGGGTTGTCGGCCACGAGCATGGCGTGACGTTCTCTCAGCCGCTGGGGGATACCATTGTGCTGCTAGAAGCGCAGGGCGCATCAGGCGTGAGCGTGCGCAATAACCCTGGCGTTAAAACGGACTGGCGCGGATATGCGGTAGTGCCCTATGCCAGCGCTTATCAGGAAAACCGGATTGCGATAGACATCGGTTCGCTGGGGCCGGACGTGGATGTGGACGAATCCGTAGTCAACGTCGTACCTACGCGCGGTGCCGTGGTGCGCGCGACGTTCAAAGCGAGAACAGGGTTCCGTGCTCTGATAACGTTGCTGTATCAGAACTCGCCGGTGCCCTTTGGGGCCATGGTAAAGCTTAACGGAAGCGATGCGATGAGCATTGTTGGGAGCGACGGAGAGGTCTATATGAGCGGCCTGAACGACGGTGACAGCATAACGGTACAGTGGGGAGCGAAAACCTGTCGCGCCAAAATAAACTTGAACGCCTTACCGGGTAAAATTCAGCGTACCGCTGCGACGTGTCGTTAAATTTCTCATTGCGTTAATACGTATTATTACTTTTACGAGAGAAGGCCTACGCCTTGCCTGAAATGAAGGAACATATCATGTCCACCGTATTTAAAATCGCGACGGCAGCCGTGGGATGCGCTGTCTCTCTGAATGCCTTTGCGCTGTGTTCTGCAAACGACGTAGCGGTCAACTTCGATCACAATATTGTCGTTCAGCGGGATGCGCCGGTTGGAACGGTATTAGCAACGATAATTACCAGTAACCCCATAAAATGTGACCCTGAGGGTCAGCAAATCGGATACGATGGCTCGTGGTTTATTCAGCTCTCCGGGGCGAATACGGATTACGGCGCCTCGCCGCTGGCAAACGTGCGGGCGACAGAGGTTCCTGGCATTGGCATCAGGTGGAAGAACTTTTCCAGCACCACGCAAAGTAGCGAATTTGTCACCAGAATGGACCTCAATAACCCGAACTGGAGGCGAGGGATCCTCCAGGATGGTGTATCAACGTTCACGGATACTTTTGAGCTGATCAAAACCAGCACTACCCCGGAGACGGGCTCAATACCCGCTCTGGCGATAAATATGGAATACAGTACTCCGAGAAGTAATAACATTATGCGCCTGCCGCTTTTTAAATATATATTTTCGCCGATGAATATAAGCACTGCATCCTGTCAGATTGAAGATAAAAATTTGAATATTAATATGGGAATTGCGCTATTACCGAAGTTTAACGGCGTCGGCAGCACCCAGAATCAGGTGACATTTTCCATACCGCTTATCTGTAGTGCACAGACCGCAGTGAATGTGACGTTGGATAATGTCAGCCCGCTTGCCGATCCTGTTAACGGAGTTTTGGGGTTAAACAGCAGTTCGACGGCTACAGGTTTGGGCATTCAGCTAAAATATAACGATTCGCCCGTGCAGTTCGGCAAGCTTATTAAATACGGCACGACGACCTCGGCAGGAGAAATCGTCAATATTCCCTTTAAGGCCGCGTATTATATGACCTCTGCGAATGCTCGATCAGGCTCGGTGAGCGCCACGGCGTCGTTTACTATGACCTATCGTTAACGCATTATTTGAAATACCCTCGCATCCGGCCTGTTCTGCGCGGTTTCCACCGAATGCCTGAAAGATAACAGCCGAATCAAGCAGAATGGGTTATGGGGATCATTTTTTCAGGCATGTTTGGTGTCGGGTTGAGCCTCTGCATTCCCGTCGGCAGGAGAGCCTTACAGCAGGGTGATCGCCTGTTCGCCGTGCTGTCGCCAGTGAAGGGTGAAGGCGGTGGCTTTGGCGTATCCTGCGCGTTGAAGGGTTAATGCCAGGATAAGCGTTTTATCGTCGAGCTGTGTGACGCGAGTGCTGTCAAACCCCATCCAGGACTGTACCTTCGGAAAGAGGGCTTTGAACAGGCTCTCTTTGGCGCTAAACGCCAGCGTCAGGGCGAGGGGGAACGGAAAACCTGAGCAGGAAAGGACGAGCTCTTCCTGGGCATCAATTACGCCGTCTTTTATTTCCTGAGCTTCATTCTCGGAGAGGATCGTTTCGCAATCGATGCCGATAATCGCCGGATGGTCGCATGCCACAACCGCCATCGCCTGCGTGCCGCTGTGGGTGATGCTCCCTGAAACGCCTTCCGGCCAGAGCGGTTCACCGCTGGGGCCGATGCCGGGCACGGTGTGGTCAGGTAAGGCATGCGCGGCGGCGATGCGGCCTGCCAGATGCTCGGCTTTGCGTTTGCGCCCGGCGTTTGCAAGCTCAGCGTGGTGGGGGAGCCAGAGGAGATCGGCGTCGGTGAAGGTGGTTGGGTCGAAGGTGACGTGGTGTACGGTATGGCCGGCGAGAATGAACGTGCGGTGGGTGGTGTGCATGGTTTCCCCTCTATCAATAAATAGTGCGGCCTGATGCCCTCACCCAGCCCTCTCCCACAGGGAGAGGGCGGCGTTGTTGCCTTTATCAGAATCGCGTATTCACGCTCATATACCACGTGCGGCCTGGCTCATTATAGGTATAAGCCCCCGCGCCGTACATATACGCGCCGGTGGTGGCGTTCCCGGTCGTCTGGGCATTACCCGCACGCCACTGGCGCTTGTCGAAGACGTTATCCACGCCGCCGGTCAGGCTGACGTTTTTGGTCATGTCCCAGGTCGCGCTCAGGCCAACGATGCTGTACGGGCTGACCTCGTCTTTTTCAGACCCGGTCACAGGCTGACCTTTGTAGTTGTACTTCTTCGGCTGCTGCTTGCCGTACCAGGTAAAGGTCGACTGGAGCGACACGTCCTGATGAACCTGCCAGCTCAGTGTCGAGTTCAGCGTGTACTCCGGAATGATCGACAGACGGTCGCCGGTCTCCTTGTTCTTGCTCTGCAGCATGTAGGTGATGTTGTTGGTCCAGTTAATGGTGTCGCTGACCGGCACGTTCAGGGAGCCTTCCAGCCCTTCAACCACCGCTTTCGGTACGTTTTCCCACTGGTAGATATCCGTCTGCACTTTACCAGATGAGGTGTGGCCGATTGGCGCGTAGCCCGCTTCGATCTTGTTGCGGTAGTCGTTGCGGAACCAGGTCACGCCCGCCAGCCAGCCGTCGCGCTTCCACTCCAGACCAATCTCTTTGTTGATGCTGGTTTCGGCCTTAAGATCGTCGTTACCCATCATGTAGCAGCCTACGCCGTCGGAGCTGGCGTAGCAGCCCTGACCTTTGCTGTAGAGCAGGTAGTTCGGGTTGGTCTGATACAGGCTTGGCGCTTTATAGGCGCGGGCGATACCCATCTTCAGCGTGAAGTCATCCCCCAGACCCTGCGACAGGTTCAGGGACGGGCTCCAGTTGTTGCCGACGATGGTGTGGTGGTCGAAGCGCAGGGCAGGGGTCAGCATGGTGCTGTCGGTCAGCTCCATGTTGTTTTCGGCGAACAGGGAGAAAATCTCTGCCGACGTGTACGGGCTCCGATCGTTACTCATGCCCGGAATGGTGCCGCCCTGCAGGGTTTGCGTGAAGGAGGTGGAATCTTTCATGCGCTGCTGGTTCCACTCGGTACCCAGCGTCAGGTTCTGATTAACGAGGAAATCAATCGGCAGGTTGATTTCGCTGTGCAGCATCACGTCGGCCAGATCGGTGTCGGTGAATTTATTGCTGTTGAACAAGCCTTCCGTACCGCCCGCCAGCCCTTCACCCAGACGGGAGTTGCGGGTGTGCTCGTACTGCGCCCAGTTGCTGGTGGTAATGCCGTTATCCCAGCCGCCGTTCCAGGTCACCGCGAAGTTCTGGCGATAGATACGGTTGGTTTCTTTGCCGTAGTTCTTTTTCACCAGGCCGCTGGAGCTGTTGTCGTTGTTAGTGTTCTGGGTATCACCGGCGTAGAGGTTGTTCTGGCGGCTGTAGCCCGCCTCAAATTCCAGAGACTGCATCGGCGCAAAGTCCCAGCGCACCACGCCGTTGATGTCTTTATTTTCTACACCCTCGCGGCCAGCAGGCAGCGTGTCGGCGTAGGCACCGGTACGGTCAGACTGGTGACCCTGGTTGATGTCCCACGCGTCGGCCTGGGTTTTGTCCAGGTTACCGAACATGCGGAAGCTGAAGTCGCCGCCCAGCGGGCCGCTCAGGCTGAAGTTGGTGCGTTTGGTGGAACCTTCATCCTTGTGCTCAGGCGCATTCAGGTAGGTGTTCCAGGAGCCGTGCCACTGGTCGTCGAATTTTTTGGTGATGATGTTCACCACGCCGCCTGCCGCGCCGTTGCCATAGCGCGCGGCGGCCGGACCGCGGATCACTTCGATGCGCTCGATCATCTCCGGCGGCACCCAGCCGGTATCGCCGCGGGTGTCACGCTCGCCGCGCCAGCCCAGACGGATGGAGTTACGGCTGGTCACCGGCTTGCCGTCGATCAGGATCAGGGTGTTTTCTGGCCCCATGCCGCGGATATCAATCTGACGGTTATTCCCGCGCTGGCCGCTGGTGGAGTTACCGGTCAGGTTAACGCCCGGCATGGTGCGGATGATTTCCGCCACGTCGCGCGCGGGCGGGTTTTTGCGGATCTCATCGGCGGTGATGGTCGATACCCCCGGCGCCTGCAGATTCTGCTCGGCGGCGGTGATCACCATCGTATCTTCGTGCTGCGCAGAGGCGGTGTTGTCGTCTGCCAGAGCAGGCAGCGCGACGCCATAAATCCCTAAATTGACCAGCAAGGCCAGAGAGTGAATCTTCTTATTCATTGTACGTCCTGCTTTTGTGGTTGTTTTATGAGCGCTTCCCACAGCGCGGGCACTACGCTATTGCAAATGCAAATAGTTATCAATAATATTATCAATAAAATTTGCTCTGAAACAAAAAAGACTGTTAAACATGGGGTTATAAGGGTGACGGCGTTAACAACGGGAAGTGAAGCGTGGTGGCAGTCGAAAAACGGGCCTGAATGGACGCCGGAAAAGGGAAACTATCGCGTCACGTTCTGGTGGCGTGACCCGACAGGAACGCAAAGAACGTCACCGATCAAACGCGTCTGGCTCTACGTCACCGGCGTGACCGATCACCACCAAAATGCCCGCCCGCAGTCCCTCGAACGTATTCCCGATACCGACGTCTGGCAGTGGCAGGGCGAGTTCAGCCCCGAGTGGCGCGGAAGCTATTGTTTTATCCCTTCCGTGAATGAAAACGATTTTGCCAGCGTTGTGTTTGAAGGCGAGCAGCCGGAACGCATGGCGCTGCGTGAAGGCTGGCGCAAGCTGCTGCCGCACGCGGTTTCAGACCCGCTGAACCCGCAGAGCTGGCGCGGCGGGCGTGGGCACGCCGTCTCGGCGCTGGAGATGCCGCAAGCACCGGTTCAGCCGGGCTGGAATCATCCCGATACGCCGTATCAGCCGCCAGTCTGCATTGAGTGGGAAAGCGCGCGCCTGAAAAATCGCCGCCGCATCTGGATTTTCACCACCGGGGATCATAGCCCGGAACGCCCGCTGGCGGTGCTGCTCGACGGGCAGTTCTGGGCCGAAAGCATGCCGGTCTGGCCTGCGCTGGCGTCGCTCACCCGTGAAGGCAAATTACCGCCTGCGGTCTATGTCTTAATCGATGTTATCGATATGGCGCATCGCAACCGCGAGCTGCCGTGCAATCCCGATTTCTGGCTGGCGGTGCAGGAAGAACTTCTCCCCCTTGTCCAAAAACATGCGCTGTTCAGCGACCGCGCCGACCGTACGGTGGTGGCTGGCCAGAGCTTTGGCGGTCTCGCGTCGCTTTATGCTGGCCTCAACTGGCCGCAGCGTTTTGGCTGCGTGCTTAGCCAGTCCGGCTCCTACTGGTGGCCGCACCGCGGCGGCCAGCAGGACGGGCTGTTAATCGAACAACTTAAAACCGGCGAAATATCCCCTCGCGGGTTACGCATCCTTCTTGAGGCCGGGCGCAACGAGCCGCTCATCTTCCGCGCGAATCAGGCGATTTATGCCGAACTGCACACACACCAACCGGTTATCTGGCGTCAGGTTGACGGCGGACACGATGCGCTTTGCTGGCGCGGTGGGCTGACGCAGGGGCTTATCACCCTCTGGCAGCCGCTTATTCACTAACGGAGTCTGTATGGAATTCAGCAATCCTTTCGATAATCCGCAGGGACAGTTCGCCATTTTGCAAAACGACCAGGGGCAGTACAGCCTGTGGCCTCAGCAGTGCGAACTGCCGGCAGGGTGGGGCGTGGTGTGCGAAGCACAGTCTCAGGAGGCGTGCCAGCAGTGGCTGGCGGAACGCTGGCAGACGCTTGAGCCGTCTTATTTCGCGGGGGAGAACGCATGAACCGTCTTCCTCTCGTCGCCGCCCAGCCGGGGATCTGGATGGCGGAACAGCTGTCCACGCTGCCAAACGCCTGGAGCGTGGCGCACTACACCGAGCTGAAAGGCAATATCGATGCGCCGCTGCTGGCAAAAGCCGTTGCCGCGGGCATGATGCAGGCCGATACCCTGCGCATGCGCTTTGCGGAAGACAACGGTGAGGTGTGGCAGTGGGTGGATGACACCTTCATTCTGCCGGAACCGTCCATCGTTCGCGTTGATTCCCACGCCGCCGCCGTGGCGCTGATGAACGCCGATCTTAACCAGAACCTGCGCGTCGACAGCGGGCAGCCGCTGGCCTTTCATCAACTGATTCAGGTCGGTGAAAACCACTGGTACTGGTATCAGCGCTATCACCATCTGGTGGTGGATGGCTTCAGCTTCCCGGCCATAACCCGCCAGATCGCCGCGATTTATGCCGCGTGGAAAAAGGGCGAACCCACGCCGGAATCCCCGTTTACGCCATTTGCAGAGGTGGTGGACGAGTATCAGCGCTATCGCGACAGCGAGGCGTACCGGCGCGACGGCGCCTTCTGGGCCGAGCAGCGCAAACAGCTGCCTTCTCCGGTCTCGCTCTCCTCCGCGCCGCTGCCGGGCCGCGCCGCCACGACCGACATTCTGCGTCTGAAAATTACCGCCGACGGCCGCGCTTTCAGCAAGCTTGCACAGGCGGCAGGGCAGGTACAGCGCACCGACCTGGCGCTTGCGCTGGTGGCGCTGTGGCTGGGGCGCCTCACCGGACGGCTGGACTACGCCGCCGGGTTTATCTTTATGCGCCGGATGGGATCCGCGGCGCTCACCGCGACCGGGCCGGTGCTTAACGTCCTGCCGCTGGCGGTCAATATCGATCCCCAGGAGAGCCTGCCCTCGCTGGCGCTGCGCCTGGCGAACCAGCTGAAAAAAATGCGCCGCCACCAGCGCTACGACGCCGAGCAGATCGTGCGCGACAGCGGGAAAGCGGCGGGTGATGAAGCGCTGTTTGGCCCGGTGCTGAACGTTAAAGTGTTCGACTACCAGCTGGATATCGACGGCGTGGAGGCCATCACCCACACGCTGGCGACCGGCCCGGTGAACGATCTGGAGCTGGCGCTGTTCCCGGACGAGCAGGGCGGGCTGAGCATGGAGATCCTCGCCAATAAGCAGCGCTACGATGAGGCGACGCTGACGCGTCACGTGGCGCGCCTGAACGCGATGCTGGTGCAGTTTGCGGCCAACCCGGACCTGCGCTGCGGCGAGGTGGAAACCGTTTCAGAGCAGGAATACGCAAAGCTCGCGCGCATCAACGATACCGGGCTGGCGCTGCCGTCCACCACGCTGGCGGATCTGGTCGCGGAGCAGGCGAGCAAAACGCCGGACGCCCCCGCGCTGGCGGATGCGCACGTTGAACTCAGCTATCGTCAGATGCGCGAGCAGGTCGTCGCGCTGGCAAACCTGCTGCGCGCGCGCGGCGTGAAGCCGGGCGACAGCGTGGCGGTGGCCCTGCCGCGCTCGGTATTCCTGACGTTAGCGCTGCACGGCATTGTGGAGGCGGGCGCCGCGTGGCTGCCGCTCGACACCGGCTACCCGGACGATCGCCTGCGGATGATGCTCGAGGACGCGAAGCCGTCCCTGCTCATTACCACCGACGAACAGCTTCCGCGCTTTAGCGATCTGCCTATTACGACGTGTAGTTACAACACACTGTTACCGGCCACCGATGCTGAACCGCTGCGTCTGGCAAAGCCGGAGCAGACGGCGTACATCATCTTTACCTCCGGCTCGACCGGGCGTCCAAAAGGGGTCATGGTCGGCCATACTGCCATCGTTAACCGCCTGAAGTGGATGCAGGACCATTATCCGCTGGGCGCGAACGATGTGGTGGCGCAGAAAACGCCGTGCAGCTTTGACGTGTCGGTGTGGGAGTTCTGGTGGCCGTTTATCGCCGGGGCGAAGCTGGTGATGGCGGAGCCGGACGCGCACCGCGATCCGCAGGCGATGCAGAGCTTCTTCGCGCACTACGGCGTGACCACTACCCACTTCGTGCCGTCGATGCTGGCGGCGTTTGTTGCCTCGCTGACGCCGGAAAACGTCGACTGCTGCAAAACGCTTAAACAGGTGTTCTGCAGCGGCGAAGCGCTGCCGACCGCGCTGTGCCGCGAGTGGGAACAGCTGACGCACGTGCCGCTGCATAACCTCTATGGCCCGACGGAAGCGGCGGTGGACGTCAGCTGGTATCCGGCGTTTGGGCCCGAGCTGGCGGCGGTGGAAGGTAACAGCGTGCCGATCGGTTTCCCGGTGTGGAACACGGGGCTGCGCATTCTGGATGCGATGATGCGCCCGGTACCGTTCGGCGTGGCGGGGGATCTCTACCTCACCGGCATTCAGCTGGCGCAGGGGTATCTGGGACGCCCCGATCTCACCGCCAGCCGCTTTATCGCCGACCCGTTCGCGCCGGGCGAGCGGATGTACCGCACCGGGGACGTTGCCCGCTGGCTGGATAACGGCGCGGTGGAATATCTGGGCCGCAGCGATGACCAGCTCAAAATCCGCGGCCAGCGCATCGAGCTGGGTGAAATCGACCGGGCGATGCTGTCGCTGCCGGACGTGGCCCAGGCCGTGGCGCACGCCTGCGTGTTCAACCAGGCGGCGGCGACGGGCGGCGATGCGCGCCAACTGGTGGGGTACGTGGTTTCTGAATCCGGCTTACCGCTGGACCGCGACGCGCTGCTGGAATCGCTCAAAACCCAGCTGCCGCCGCATATGGTGCCGGTGGTGCTGCTGCAAATCAGCGCGCTGCCGCTGAGCGCCAACGGCAAGCTTGACCGCAAGGCGCTGCCGCTGCCGGAGCTGACGAGTAAATCCTCCGGCCGTGCGCCGGAGACTGAAACCGAAGTCGCCGTGGCGCAGGCGTTTGCCGCGCTGCTGGGCTGTGAGATCAGCGACATTGAGGCGGATTTCTTTGCCCTCGGCGGCCATTCGCTGCTGGCGATGCGCCTCGCGGCGCAGCTCAGCCGTGCGTTTAGCCGTAAGGTCACGCCGGGGCAAATTATGGTCGCCTCCACGGTGAGTAAGCTTAGCGCGCTGCTGGACTCGCAAATGAGTGACGAGCAGGCGCAGCGTCTGGGGTTTGAAACGCTTCTGCCGCTGCGTGAGGGCGACGGCCCGACGCTGTTCTGCTTCCATCCGGCGTCCGGCTTTGCCTGGCAGTTTAGCGTCCTGGCGCGCTACCTCAGCCCGCGCTGGTCCATCGTCGGCATTCAGTCGCCGCGTCCGGACGGCCCGATGCAGCAGTGCGCGGATCTCGATGGGGTCATCGACCATCACCTGAACACGTTGCGTAAGCAGCAGCCGCAGGGGCCGTATTACCTGTTCGGCTATTCCCTCGGCGGCACGCTGGCGCAGGGCATTGCGGCCCGCCTGCGCGAGCAGGGGGAAGCGGTGGCGTTCCTCGGCCTTCTGGATACCTGGCCGCCGGAAACCCAGAACTGGGCGGAGAAAGAGGCCAACGGCCTCGACCCGGCGGTGCTGGCGGAGATCGAGCGCGAGCGTCAGGCGTTTATCGCCGCCCAGCAGGGGCAGGGCTCCAGCGAGCTGTTTAACGCTATCGAAGGCAACTACGCCGACGCGGTGCGGCTGCTCACCACCGCGCACAGTTCACGCTTTGATGGTAAAGCGACGCTGTTCGTTGCCGAACGCACGCGCACGATGGAGCCGCAGGCCGCCTGGGCACCGTGGGTGGGCGAGCTGGAGGTGTACAGCCAGGACTGCGCCCACGTGGATATCATTTCACCGCAGGCGTTTGAGAAAATTGGGCCAGTGTTGAGGGAGATTTTGGGGTAACGTCAAAAGCGCCGGGTGGCGGCTACGCCTTACCCGGCCTACGGGAGCCGAGTGTAGGCCGGGTAAGGCGTAGCCGCCACCCGGCAATTACCGCCGACCTAACGGCACCACCAGCGGCGTTCCCGCCACCGGATCGTCAATAATCATGCAGCGCATACCGTAGATCCGCGCGATCAGCTCCGGCGTGACAATCTCCTTCGGCGCGCCCTGGGCCACAATCTCCCCGTCGCGCAAGGCAATCAGGTGCGTGGCGTAACGGCACGCCTGGTTTAAATCGTGCAGCACCGCCGCCAGGGTGTACCCCTGCGTGCGGTTCAGCTCGCTCAGCAGCTCCAGCAGATCAATCTGGTGGCTGATGTCCAGCCAGGTTGTCGGCTCGTCCAGCAGCATGATCGACGTTTCCTGCGCCAGCACCATCGCAATCCACGCCCGCTGACGCTGGCCGCCGGAAAGGGTGTCCACGCTCTGCTGGGCGAGCTCGGTGATGCCCGTCGCCTGCATCGCGCGGTTCACCGCCTCGTCGTCCTCTTTACGCCAGCGGGCAAACAGCGGCTGGTGCGGGTAGCGCCCGCGCGAGACCAGCTCCTGCACCGTGATGTCCCCCGGCGTGGTGGCGTTTTGCGCCAGCAGCCCGATGCGCCTGGCCACCTCTTTGCTGGCGAAACGCTGGATCTGCTCCCCGTCCAGTAAGACACTCCCCTCCACCGGCGTCATCAGGCGGCTCAGCGTGCGCAGCAGGGTCGATTTGCCGCAGCCGTTCGGGCCGATAATCGCCGTGAAGTGGCCGTCCGGAATGGCAACGGATAAATCGCGGGCAACGATTTTTTTGCCGTAGCCAAGGGTGAGATGTTCGCCGCGCAAGCGGGTGGTTGTGTCTGTCATTTCTTGCGTGACTCCTGAACGAGCAAGACGATAAGGTAAATCCCGCCGAGGCTGACGGTCACCACGCCCACCGGAAGCTGGTAAGGCATAAACAGCCGCTGGGCGCAGAGATCGGCGGCCAGCAGTAACAGCGCGCCGCACAGCGCCGCCTGAGTTAATCCCCAGCGCGCCGTCCCGCTTAGACGTCGTGCGATATGCGGCGCGACAAGGGCGATAAACGAGATCGGCCCGGCGATGGCGGTGGAGGCGGCGGTCAGCAATACCGCCACCAGCATCAGCATCAGGCGCGAGCGTTCGACGCTCACGCCCAGCGCGCAGGCGCTGTCGTCGCCCATCTCCAGCAGCCGCATGCGTCGCACCAGCAGCAGCGCGCCGATAAACATCAGCACAATCAGCGGCGCGGCGGGCCAGGTTTTGCCCCACGTCAGGCCGTTGAGAGAACCTGCGTACCACAGCCCGGCGGAAAGCGCCGTTTCCAGCGAGGCCTGCAGCAGCAGCCAGGTGTTAAAGGCCATCAGCATCGCGCGGATGCCGATACCGATAATGATCAGCCGGAAGGTGTCGATACCGTTGCGCCAGGCCAGCAGCCAGATAACCAGCGACGTCAGAATGCCGCCCGCCATCGCCGTGAAGGTAATGGCCGTCAGGTGCTGGCCGAACAGCACCATCGCCACCAGCACGCCGCTCCAGGCCCCGGTATTGAGGCCCATCACGTCCGGGCTGCCGAGCGGGTTGCGCATCAGCGACTGGAATATCGCACCGCTGACGCCGAGCGCCGCGCCGACCAGGATTGCCATCGCCACGCGCGGCAGTCGCCATTCAGTGACCACCATGGTGATGTTACGCGGCGCGTTGCCGGTGAGAGCGTGAAATACCTGCGCGAAATCAAGCGTTACGGCACCGCTTTGCAGGCTCCAGACCGCCAGCAGCAGACTGGCGACGACCAGCAGGGAGACGCTGGTGACTAAACGACGGGACGGGGCCCTCATGCGCCACCTCCGCGTTTACGGCGCACCAGGAAAATCAGCACCGGCGCGCCGATAAAGGCGCTGACCACTGAGACGCGCAGTTCGCCCGGCACCAGCAGGCGGCCCAGCACGTCGGCAAACAGCAGCAGGGCAGGGGTCGCCAGCAGCGTTACCGGGAGGGACCAGCGGTGATCCGCCCCCACCAGCCAGCGCGCCATGTGCGGCATCATCAGGCCGATAAAGGCGATTGGCCCGACCACGGCGGTCGCGCTGCCGCACAGGACGGTGATGGCCAGCAGGCCAATCAGCTGCGTGCGCGCGACGCGGTTGCCGAGCGCGGTGGCGGTGTCGCTGCCGAGGCTCAGGCTGTTCAGCGCCCGGCTTAACGACAGCGCTACGGCGGCGGCAATCATCACCGGGATCGCCACCACTTTCAGCGTTTCAAGGGTGCGGATATCCAGCGAACCGGCCTGCCAGAAGCGCAGCTGGTCGTAAACGTCCGGGTTGAGCAGGGCGATGCCGTTGGACAAGCCTTCCAGCACCGCGGCAAGCGCCACGCCCGCCAGCGTCAGGCGTACCGGGCTCAGCTGTCCGCCGCCCTGGCTGCCGGTAAACGCGACCACCAGCGAGGCGGCCAGCGCGCCGCAGAAGGCCATTACCAACTGCTCAGACGGAGAGGTGAAGCCGAACAGCGCCGCGCCCAGCACGATGGCAAAGCTGGCGCCGGCGTTCACGCCGAGAATGCCGGGGTCCGCCAGCGGGTTGCGGGTGAGGGTTTGCATCAGGGCACCGGCAAGGCCGAGCGCGCCGCCGGCCAGCAGTCCAGCAAGGGTGCGGGGCAGGCGGGCGTCGAGCACGATGGTGCAGTCGGCGCTCTGACAGGTTCCGGAGAGCGCATCAACAATAACGGACGCGGGCAACGATTTAGCGCCGACCAGCAGGCTGAGTGCAATCGCAAGGATTAGCAGTAGCAATAATACGGGCACGGCAACGGCGCGCACCGCAGAAGAGGAAAACGACATAGCAACATCCATGATTTGATAATGATAGTGATTATCGTTATCTATCTTATTTGGCTATGTTAGCATGTGCGCCCATGGAATGGGTAGAATTACACTCAAGGCTTTGTCATGAATCAAAAATCCTGGCTGCTCAACCTCAGCCTGCTTAAAACGCACCCGGCGTATCGCGCCGTGTTTATTGCCCGCTTTATCTCCATTTTATCCCTCGGCCTGCTCGGCGTGGCCGTGCCGGTACAAATCCAGACGATGACCCACTCCAGCTGGCTGGTGGGGTTATCGGTGACGTTAACCGGCGGGGCGATGTTCATCGGCCTGATGGTCGGCGGCGTGCTGGCGGACCGCTACGAGCGCAAGAAGCTGATCCTGCTGGCGCGCGGCACCTGCGGCGTGGGCTTTATCGGGCTGTGTCTGAACGCCATGCTCCCTGAGCCGTCGCTGATGGCCATATATGCCCTGGGGCTGTGGGACGGTTTCTTTGCCTCCTTAGGCGTGACGGCGCTGCTGGCGGCGACGCCCGCGCTGGTCGGGCGAGAAAATCTGATGCAGGCGGGGGCGATCACCATGCTCACCGTGCGCCTCGGCTCGGTGATTTCGCCGATGGTCGGCGGCCTGCTGCTGGCAACCGGCAACGTGGCGTGGAACTACGGCCTGGCCGCGGCGGGGACCTTTATCACCACGCTGACGCTGCTGCGCCTGCCGCTGTTGCCACCTCCGCCGCAGCCGCGCGAGCACCCGCTGAAGTCCCTGATGGCCGCGATTCGTTTCCTGTTCAGCAACCCGCTGATTGGCGGGATTGCGCTGCTCGGCGGCCTGCTGACGATGGCGAGCGCCGTGCGCGTGCTCTACCCGGCGCTGGCGGGAGAGTGGCAGATGAGCGCCTCAGAAATAGGCATTCTCTACGCCGCCATTCCGCTCGGCGCGGCGTGCGGGGCGCTGACCAGCGGCAACCTGGCGCAGAGCGCGCGGCCGGGGTTGATTATGCTGCTTGCCACGCTGGCCTCGTTTATCGCCATTGGCTTCTTCAGCCTGATGCCGGTCTGGGCGCTGGGGGTGATGTGTCTGGTGATCTTTGGCTGGCTGAGCGCCATCAGCTCGCTGCTGCAGTACACCCTGATCCAGACCCAGACGCCGGAAGGAATGCTCGGGCGCATTAACGGCCTGTGGACCGCGCAAAACGTCACGGGCGATGCCATTGGCGCGGCGATCCTCGGCGGGCTGGGGGCAATAATGACCCCGGCGGCGTCCGCGTGCAGCAGCGGGTTTGTGTTAGCAATGGTTGGTGTGATCTTATTGGTGGCGCTGGTGGAATTGCGCCGGTTCAGGCAGGAGAGTGTGGTGACCTTGTAGGTCGGGTAAGGCGGAGCCGCCACCCGACAAAACGCCCGGTGGCGCTGCTGTATGACCGGATACATAGGTGACAGATCAGACCGGGAACATAGGTAACACTTTTAGTCTATCCGCACCACACTCTGGGTTTTTCGGTCGTAGTACGCAAGCGTTATTCCGTTGAAGATGATGGCCT
>NZ_JBMKHT010000050.1:0-27204 GCF_049238165.1 Enterobacter cloacae complex sp. IR5422
CCCTCTTTCAGGGCCGTAATGACATCGCCCTGTGGCTCCAGCACCTGCCCGGGCGTGAGGTGGGCAGCATTGCTGAACAGGTGGATGCGGGCTGATTTGTTCAGTTCCCGCTCGTGGTAGATGCGGGCATAAAAGGCGCCGGATTCGGTTTCCGGCTCCGGGCTGGTGTCGTCACCTGCGTCACGGTAAGGCGCTGCGTAGCGGTAATGCTCCCCGGTGGTGACCGCATCGTTACGCACACTGACCGTCGCATCCATCGGCGTGGTGGCTGTCCGGTAGTTGTAATCCCGCGTGGCGACGGTGCCGGTGGCAACCCTGTGCCAGGTCCGCACATCCCAGACCGATTCTGCCGCGCCGTCAAACAGGCCCGATGGCTCGCTGTAAGGCAGGCGCACGTCAAACCGGTAGTTCAGCTGGCTGTCGGCAAAAATGTACGTATCCAGACCGCGCACGTCGTCCATCTCCGTGCGCCAGTAAATCCCCACCTCAGACAGAATGCGCCGGATAAACTCCAGGTCCGTTTCCCGCCACTGGGTGATAATTTCACGCGGCGGGTAGGTGCGCTCCAGCCTGAATTCAAAATCAGGTCCCTCCAGCCCGTGTCTGCGCAGCACCTGCTCAACCACCTCAGGAACGGACTGGTTCTGATATACCGCGCACTGCCGGGTGTATCCCAGCAGCGCCAGGCGCGAACTGAGCGTAAGCCGGTAGTGAGACTGGTCCCTGGATGTGGACAGCCATTCCAGGCGGGTCACCCTGCCGTGGACATTTTTGCCGCTTCGCATCCGGAAGGTGGCATATTTCATCAGCACCTGTTCCGGGGGGATGTGCGCCTGCAGGCAGGTGAACTCAATATCCCACCGGAACGGCTCACTCAGGGCTTCCCTTCCGTAAAAGCGCAGAACATCCGGCTTCACTGAACTGTCATTGATATCCAGAAAATATCGGGTCTGTCCGTCAAAAAGCGCTAACCAGTTATCCATCACGTCATTCCTTTACCGGCACAAGGCTGAGCCAACCATCACCCAGTTCAATCGTGCGGGGTTTGTCCGGGTCGAGGTCATCACGGGTCAGCACCAGACGCCAGCGGTTGTCCTTCTGATCCGGCCGGTTAAACAACCCCACCACCGCCACGAACTGAGTGTCCTCATCCATGGGCATATTGAGCGTCACGCTGCCTTCGGGCATCACCAGCAGCTCTTTTGATGCCAGCACGTCGTCCTTAAGTACCGTATCGGCCTTGCGCAGCAGCGTCTGGTAATCAGCGGCATCAACCGCCTTACGATCCCGGAGCTGATAAACCCGCACCATGGTCGCCAGCGGCGTCTGTGCGCCATCGGCGTTGATGGCCTTGCGCGGGGTAAAATCCAGATGCAGTGTTTTAATTTTCTTGTAGAAGATGGATTTCGTGATGCTGACCGTACCGTCCGTAACGGTCTGAGTCAGACCGCAGCCAGCGAGCAGGCTACAGGCAATAAGCGTCAACGCCCAACAGCGGGTTACTGTTGCCATTCAAAAATTCCTTAATTGAAAGTGGGAATACGTGATTAGTCGAAGCGATAATGTCCGTCTTCAGCGGGGGAGAAAGCAGAACATTGCAACCCTTCATAGCGGCCCAGACTGACGGTCAGAGTTTCCCGGTCATTGCTGAGCTTGCCTTCTTTGAGACCCAGTAAACCGGTCCGGCCCAGCTGGATACGCCTGCCTTTACCAAGGCGCGGTTCAGGCAACAGCCGCACGGGTACCGTGAGGCGCAGTCGGGCATCACTTCGGTAGCCGAGATAGACGCGCAGCAGGACCAGTAAATCGGTATGGAGGATGCCACCGGGTAACCAGCCTTCGGCTTCGCCGGGATCTTCCGTGACCAGTGTCACCAGCACTCTGCTACAGGCTTCCCTGCCCGTTTTACCCAGCGTGGCCCGCTGAGAAAGACGGATGCGGTTCCCTGCACCCAGCCCGCTACGGTTATCGATATGGACCTTCACCGGATCCGGTTCGGTGATAATTGCCTGGGTATTCGGTGCCAGCAGGCTCACCAGGGCCCGGATGCCTTCTGCATTGCGGGTGGGTAATCGCATGGTGCCCAGCAGGGCCAGAAAGCGGGAAACCGGCGTCGCCACCTGCTCAGCCGTTCCCGGTATACCGAGTCCCACCAGCCCCAGCAGACACTGAGATGTGGCATCGCGGCCACCTGCCTCGAAGGTGGCCGGATAGGCGTATTTTCGCCAGATCCGGTAATACTGGGTGGTGATGCGGTGGCTGAAAATATCCAGAAACGAGGTGACCGCCTCGTGCCCTTCGCGGCGCTGCGCAATGTCGTCCAGATAGGACGTTGGCAGAGGGGAGTCCACGCCATACACCCCGAGAAATGTCGTGCGGACCGTTGGGGGTAATGTCGGATGGTCTTCGTCGGTCTCAACCGCTTTCAGGGTACTGACCGGGAAACCCATACCAGGCCAGGGCCTGAACCGTACCGGATCGTCGCCCGGATGGCTGGTGGTGCCCAGTTTCGGCGCGTCCGGATTTTCCTGCTCCAGCAGTTGGCAGAAACGATAAAAATTGGCCCGCCAGATATCTTTGTTAAGGGCTAACGTCAGCCCGGTACGTGCTGGCTGTGATTCTCGCGCCATCTCAGTCGTTTTCCTGTCGGTTGCAGTACCAGCGTGAGCTGGTTAAAGAGGTGAATATCGGCATAGAGCGCGAAGAATCGGTGCAGCATCTCGCCGAAGAGATTCACATCGCCCTCGCCTGTAAAATTATCCATGTTAGTCGTAAGATTAATAATCATTTTAAAGTTGGGGCTTGATGTGGTTTTATTGACAATGGTGAATAACCATTTATTTTTCTCTTGTACCAAGCGTTATTTCCTGTATGCGACTAGAGTCTATCCAAGAGGAGTAAATTGTCCCGTTCTTTGCTTGATATTTAATATGCGAAGCACTCCCTGAGTTGTCTTCGACCTCTACATACTCCCCTGGCAAAATGAATAAACCTTGACTTGGAATAGATAACTTATCATCTTTATAGAACTGCAATCGAGCAGTACCAATAACTTTGTAGACTGTTTTTTTGTTCAAGCAGTTAAGATATACTGAAGCATATCTTTCATCAAATTTTAATTTTTCTGGTTTATCTGGGTCAATAGTAATGTCTTCCAAACTGAATTTGAGATAATCATACTTCATCCATAAAAGAAAACCTTCGCCCGGAGTGTCGACGGATTGCTTGTTATTGAATTGAACTTTAGCATATATATTATCATTACTGACACGGTCGATGTCTGCTGTAATCAGATCTCTGTCCACTTTCAATTCATTTATCAGATTTGCATCGCTGGAAGCAACTATTTTATCTAGATATTTCGAGCAATTATCAAAATCATCATCAGTAACACCTGAAAATGCTGAGATAGAGTATGTTAGTAACAATAGAGGAAATATTTTAAACTTGATCATTGTTTAGTCTCGGAAAATTCGTTAGTAAATTTAGGTATAATCGCCCCACATTCTTTTCTATATAACTTTTGTGCTGAGTCTTGGGTTGAATACCACCGAGCATAGTTTCCGTCGTGCTTATTGATGTAATACACAATATATTCCATAGAGCTTTCAACGGAATCGAATACTACAAATTGCTTTGGTTTATCCGTGACTTGGGTATTACCTCCCTGTCCACTTAATCCTTTTCCTTCTTTTTTACTCCAAATCCCCGTTGGCTGATATTCTGGGTGCTGCGCAAAAAAATCAGAACTCCATCCATATGCTGGCGGGTGCCATGTACTTCCATTCCTGGAGCACCACAATGCTGGTATTGACCAGAAGTAAAATGTGTCGTCTCAATGCGAAACATTCTTTCAACTATTACAGACATGTCTTTACCATATTTATCATATATCTTACGTAAAGCATCTTTCCCGTCTTGTACAGTAAAAAGTCCCGCATGTTGTTTTTTTATGTTAATAATCGCCCCCAAAAACATTATTGGGTGCATATGCCAAAGTTCGGGTCCCAGTTTCTCAGTCGTGACATCCTGCATCCATACCATCTTATCGAGAAAATCTTCGCTGTACTTCTTCCATTCCGGCGCTTCTTTCTTCAGCGCATTCAGGAACGGTTGCCAGATAGCATCGCCTTTTTTGAAGTACCAGTCGCTGGGATGTTTTACGATAGTTTTCTGAATGACCTCACGATAGTCAGGATTATGTAGACCTCTCCAGTATTCCATTGGAGAATAACGATCGCTTCCACTGTCTATTTTATCAAGAAGGCGCTGATAATTATGCTTTACCAGGGCGTGACTGGTTCGCGTATCACCGGTCGCGGCCTCGTAAAGTGAGTTGATAAGGCTGCGGAAGAATCCAACAGGCTGATTCTTTCCATCAAGGTAATCAAAGCTGGTCGGTTCTGCGGTTTCAGTTCTGAAACCAAGCTTTGCCAGATCATACTGTGACAGAAGCTGCGGTTCTGCCTGGCCTTTGGGTACGTAGGCATTCTCTGGTCGCAACTGCCAGTATTCCTGTCTGGTCGATTTATCGACTTCTGTCTGCACCTGTTTCAGTGGCAGGATCCCTGTTCTGGTCGTCACTCTGGTATCCTTTGTGAATGTACCGGTTGCAACATCCTTTTTGTACAGCGCCAGGCCAGGAGTGTATTTCAGCCAGAGCGGATTCTTTTCTCCCGCCTGTTCGGGATTGGTCAGAAACTTTTCCAGATTGTCATCCATGCTCGTGCATTCAATATGTACCTGGTATCGGGCCTCATATCCCCCGTCCTTAGGTGCCTGATAATATCCCATATGACCAACAGGATCACCGGCAGTGATGGAGAACGGAGACGGACACACAACCTGGTCAAATTTCATGGCCTCTTTGGCTGGAGGCATAAGCTTGCGCCACCATGACGGACCAGCGCCGGGAGCGGGTTTAATATTATTATTATCCACTACCACCCAGTAACGTTTACCGAGGATCAATGAGGTACTGACCTTTTGCTTATCATCTGTATTACCATCGGCATCAGGTAAACTTTTCAACGTCACAAGACCATACCGGCGCTGGTTATACCCCGCCGCGTTAAGACTGGTATCAGAGGAGTCCCATTCAACGCCTGCCCCCACAGGCATATACCCTGCAATCTGAGGCTGAAGTTGTTCAGAAGTCAGTTTTGCCGTGAGCCAGTCCATTTCAGAAAACGCTTTAAGTGTATCCTGAGTAATCCACTGATTTTCCGATTCCGACTCATAAGCAGAATACGGAGCCAGGTGCATATACAGGGTATAGAAATGAAGCCCGCTGGATTCCGTTTCACCCGGCTGAATGTAGTGTTTTACCAGGACGAATGAACCGGAGAAACTCAGCGGTCCGGATTCCCATGCAATCGTCTGATAATCCTTGCAGATACGATAAGCAACCACTTCCCCGTCAGCCATGCATCGAATCGCCTGCTCACCTTTAAAGGGAATCGCTTCAAGAGGAGATTTACCACTGAGTGCGCACCACGGGGTCGTGGCTTCGGTGATATGGATCCCGCCATGCCACATTCCACTGCGGCCTATCGCATATTGTCCGGTAGACTCCCCAGCTAAATGGGAGAGAATGTCTTCCTGGTTACTAAATTCCTTCCCCCGGTTGTTAGAGGGAATTGGCCAGACAATTTTGGGTAACACAGACACGATTCACACTCCCTGTCAGTCACTAAACGATTTACAGACGACCTGATTGACATTCATGATCTCAGCCAGGTCGAAAACCGACAATAAATCTTCCGCTGTTAACGAATCAGGTTCATCTTTAGCTGGATCTGGGTTCTCGTCCTCTTCACAAGCTATGTCTGCATCAATATGTGTATTCAACTCTTAGGCATAAGCTGACTCCATTTTATAATTTAGGGCTAACGTCAGCCCGGTACGTGCTGGCTGTGATTCTCGCGCCATCTCAGTCGTTTTCCTGTCGGTTGCAGTACCAGCGTGAGCTGGTTAAAGAGGTGAACATCGGCATAGAGCGCGAAGAACCGGTGCAGCATCTCCCCAAAGAGATTCACATCCCCCTCGCCTGCAAAATTGTCCATATTCAGCGTGACCTCAATATCCACACCCCGGAGCATAAAGCCCTTCTCAAAACGGCGGATCAGGGTGTGCTTCACGGCAACTATCGCTTCAAGACGACGGCGGTTCATCTCATCGTCAGTCCAGTCATAGAGCGCCAGCGTTCCCCGCAGGACCTCCGGATTGTCCATCATACTGAGGAAGTTTGAGCCGAGATGGCTCATCACCCGCCAGTGGAAGCGATCGTTTGCCGGGGGGTACAGCGGCATCGTTGGTGCTGTGACATTCAGGACCCTGACAGGCACTTTGCCGGTTTTGACCACCCTGTCCAGCAACGTACTTTCCAGTGCTTTGCGCGGAAGCTGGCCGTTGGTGCCGGTTATTCGCATCGAGAGGGACTCCGGTTTATCGGACAGCTGCTCCAGTTCGAACGAGCGGCCCCCGAGAATTAACCAGGTGTCATACAGGCCAGAGGGGCCGCGTTTCACGCGGGTGTGGTAATAACGTTCAGGGGCATCGTGGCGCATCATACCGCCCCGGTGCCGGAAACTGGTAAAGGGCACATAGGGATGTTTGCCATTCTTCACCGCGCCGTGGATGTTATCGACGCTATAAATCTCTGTGTGACCATCCTGAAGACGCAGCGGCCTGAGCAAATATTCGTTTTCCAGCGGGTTAAGCGTCAGCGGGTCGGCTTCAAGGGTAAAGAGATTGATGACCGGCGCACAGTGCAGCCGGAAGTTTTCTGTCTCAAAAGGCAGATCGGATGACCAGGCTTCACTGAGCACAATGTCGATTTCAAACCAGGTGCTGGCCTCAGTGAGCCCGATGGAGTCGAGGCCGCGTAGCTCAACAAACATAAATTTAGGACGGAAGCTGAAATACTCCAGCAGCAACTGGTAACCGCTGAAGGCGGTATCGGCTTTCTTCCACAGGCCATCATTGTCATCAAAGCCCATGGGTTTACACCAGCCGTCAAACTGATGACGTTCGGTGTACGTCCCGGCATGACGGGCATACATGGCATGTACACGACGGGTCATTGCCAGATGCAGCGCTGAGCTAATTGGACTCTCCGCATTAAGAAAAATGGCGACTTTGTCGATTTCGGCTTTACTCCAGTCCACTTTTTCAGGGCATTCGAAGCGCAGACGAATAGCGGAGCGGCCATCGGTTTCCGTATGCAGGCGGGCGTCCGCAAGGTGCAGTGGTTGCAGGGGAACATCGCGGGTCGTCCGATACTGACAGGCGGTTTTATGCGGCCCGACAGGACGTGAAAGAATGGAGAAGCCTTCCGCGAGCATTTCAGCCTGACGCAGACTACGCCAGTCAGGGGAGAACTCAACGATGGCCAGCGACGGGATAGTCCGCATATAGTGCGGCCACAGCAGACTCACCAGCCCTTCGGTGAGCTCCGGCAGATCATCATCCAGCTTTTCACGCAAACGGCCCATCAGGAAGGCAAAACCTTCAAACAGGCGTTCCACGTAGGGATCGCGGGCGCCGGGTTTATCCAGATTAAGCATTGCTGCCCGATCCGGATGGGCACGGGCAAACTCTTTACCGGCTTCTCGCAGGTAACGCATCTCTGCTTCGTAATAGCGCAGGGTTAAATCATCCATGCACGGCATTCCTGAAAATTATTAAAGAAAACATTAGACACAGAGCACCATGGCACGGGCTGGGTCAATGGCAATAAGTCCGGCAAGTAAGGACTCCATCTCAGGCATCAGACGGGATTTATCAGATTCGCTGCGACCGGCTTTCATACGTAGCAGCTTCAGGCGACGGGCCTGAACTTCAAACAACAGAGTGGGCTCCCAGTCTTCAAGCGTCAGCTGTGGTGCACTGGTGGTCAGTTCGCCAAGCAGATGAAGCGCCATTTCGTTTCGGCCATACTGCTCTGCCACACGGGCCATCAGCAGACGTATCAGCCAGCGATGGCGTGGTGTGTCCATCCCCGGTCGGGACTGAAGCCAGGCAAGCGCCGCTTCGGGCCCTTCCGTGTCTCCCTTTTCCATGGCTTCGGACTCAAGGAGCAGCACATCATCAGCTTGACCATTAACGACGTTAGCGGGTTCATCACCGTAGATCCGGCCTTCTTCATTCACTTTTTCAGCAATCCAGGCGGTGGTAACTTCGTCGGCAAAAGGGGTACCATCATTCCATGCCAGCCCTTCAAGACCCGGGAGGCGTATAAGCAGCAGCCGCAGATCGAACAGGACGGAGTCTGTCCAGGCATCCCAGGGATGACCGGCATGGCTGAGCCCCTGCCAGAGGTACCACTGAAGATCGAGCCAGAAATGGTTGACCCCTTCGCAATACATCTGGCTGGCCTGCTCAACCAGCTCAGTCCAGTTTTTCTGAAGATATAGCCGTTTGAGCTGCGCGCGATACTCAGGTTTTGGGGGGATCAAGCGGGTACGTCCGCTACTGTCCAGCGGAGGAAGCTGATCGACCGTATCCCACCGCACGGTTTTTATCAGCCGGTGGGAGGCAAGCCACCCCAGCGGTTGCTCACTCAACCAGCGGGAAAGTAGCTTTGCCTGGTCGAGTAAATCGCGGCCTGATTTCACGGCTGAAAGCTTCGGTGAATCCGAGTGGGCAGCTTCACGCCCGTGCTCCTGAGCACTACTGTTCTGGGGGACCAGAGCTTCCATACCACCTGAACGTGCAAGGCGGTTTTCAAGTGCGGTACAAAACCCTGCAAAAGACGGTTTTTCAGCTTCCGACCAGTCGGACACGGCGGATTGAATCAGGTTTATGGCACCAACCGTCAAACCAGCATCATTGCTGTCCACCTCAGGCCATAACTGCAGGGCATCAATAATTTTTGCACTGTTGAGCCACTCCAGAGCAGCTTTACGGGCCACCGGGCGTCGTGGATGACATGCCTGTCCGTAGCGGATCAGCATCGCGGCAAGAAGCAGTAAACCTTCGGACAGCCCTTTTTCACCGTCGCGGCTGAGTCGGGCCAGCACGTACCAGGTCACCACACGAATATCTTTGGCACATTCACAAAGACACTTCGGGGCCAGGTCACACAACAGAGCCGAATCTGTACCTGAAAGTTTATTAATCTCTTCACGCATCAGCTGAAAATTATCGTCGTATGCGGGATCGTCTCCGGTTGCATTTTCTGGATTGATTGGTTTTAGCCAGTTATCCCAGAGTGGCAGGGCATCATGTGCCCGGGAGATGAGACGCTGCCTTTCTTCCTTGCTTGTGGCACAGGTGGTTAACAAATCTTCCGATGAACTCATTCTTTTTCCCGTTTTTAATCTCTTTCATAAATCTCACGACAGTTTTTGATCTCGTCACTGAAGCTCTTCTTCGTCAGCAGCGACGCTGAAAATACTGTCGGGCAGCGTGAATCCCTGGAGCTTCAGTAACGCAAGCGGACCATCACCTAACTCACTGCGCATCACAAACTTCAGCGGATTCCCGTCGGGCGTGATCCACACCAGTTGCGTGCGGCTCGCATCAAGAGGCGTAATAAGGGCTTTATCCAGCAGGCGAATGAGCCCCCAGTTACCCTGGTTACTGGCATAGAGTTGCATGCCACTGTTGACGCTGCGCCAGCTTAAATTTACGCCCGGATAATATGTGTTTCCCGGCCAGGTAAAACTCTGCCAGCTTTCCGTCTGATTGAAGTAGTCAAGATTCTGCTCATCAAGAGTCAACTGCACTCTGGCAACATCCCGTGAAGGACGCGCCATCAGCTCGAAGTGAACACCCGCATCACCCTGCGAGAATACGATATCGGACAGTTCCGCCAGCTGATTTATCGCCAGAAGGAAATCCGGACTGACAACCATCCCCTGACTTGCGGAAGGGTCAACGACCCAGCGGTTTCCTTCCTGGTGGAGGATCCCGCCGAGATTCGTTTTCAGGAAGGTCGTGATTCGACCCGAGTCGCTACGCAGGAACTGAGCCAGTAGCGGCAGGGAAGCATCGCTGCCGGTGGCTTTAAACGGGTACCGTCCCGCAAAGGCCTTATTCCACTGATCGACAATGGTCGTCTGCCAGCGGGCATTGAGGCTACCCGCAGCCGGGGCAAGTACCTGCCGCCAGGCCAGATCCAGCGGCTGCACAAATAACGACTGACCAAATCCATTCCACTCCTGCCCCAGGCTTGCCGCAACCAGACTGCCGTAATCGCGGGTATCGGTCAGATCGATGGCTTTGCCCTGGAACACGGTCTGGGCCAGCATCTGCGACATAGCCTGCGGATCCGGGGCACTGGTGACCTGCTGAAGCTTCAGCCGCACCTGGGTAACGCGGGCCAGCCAGGACTGGAAGCTGAGGTTACCGTTGGTACCGGTGCCCTCTTTACCTTCCATCAGCCCCATTAGCGGACCGAACACTCCATCAAGCGGACCTTCAGGGCCCTGAGCCTGCTCTATAAATTGTTTTGCATTTTTTTTCTGACCAATTAGCTTTTTCGCTGAGTCCACTATCGAGTCGGCCAGCGCCTCACCCTTCTGCCCCGTTTTTCCCTGCCAGGCCAGCGTGTTCATCAGTGCCACCAGCGGGGACTGGCGGACATCGCCTATCAGACTGAGCTGGGCAATCGCTTCGGAAAGTGACGTAGCCTCCTGCCACTGTATGCTATTGACCATATTCAGCCAGGCATTACCAAAATCGGTAAAATAGCGTTCAGTCAGGCGGGCCTTCAGCGCCTCCGGGGAGATATCGCTCCCTGTCTGGTGTATCTTATCCGTCAGTACCCAGTCAATTTCATCGCGGCGTGTCTTGACGACCTCGTTAATCGCATCCTGAACCTGCTCTTCCCAGGCCTGACGCGTAAACATACCCGGGACGACTTCGTTAGTGCTGAATACCGTAGTGGCATCGGTGTCGCCGGTCATATCGGCAAGCGTTAAATCAGGCCAGTTGCTGGCCACGCGCTTAAGCATGTCCTGATATAACCCGGATTCAGCGTTCCGCTGGCCAATCTGCTTGAGCAGGATCTGACGGACCGTGCTTATTAATTCAGCGTCAGGCTTAATTTTCCATTCCGGATGAGCCGGGAGGTTCTGCGCATAAAAGCCCAGCAGTTTCGGTGCCAGGTCCTGCCATGTGCCATCCGGCACATTCTGGCGTTTCGGTAAGGCTTTCAGGACGTTTTTTGCCAGCCAGTCTGCGTCTGCTTTGTCAGGACGGGCCAGCATCAGATAACTTTTGAGCACGTCGTAGGTATGCTGTGTGCCCTGCGTTCGGGCATCACTGGCAGGAGGAAGTTGCACAAACGCATTCAGCTGCTGTCTGAGATGGTCTGCTGTGGTATCCCTCATCAGCTGTACGTTATTTTTCGCATACAGTGGCCAGAGTGCGGCCAGCGTATCGCTGTCCTGATTAAGACCAAAACGGGTGTACCATGGAGCGCCGGTCGCCTCACGATGTTGCAGACGGGCAATAGCTTGCTGGAGTACGAGCTGGTTGTGCAGGCGTTCAGCAAGTGGTTTTGCGGTATCCGCTGCCTGCCTCGCCGTTTCCTGTGCCTCATAAATCTGGGTACGGTTAACGATCAGGGACAGCAATGTACCGGTCCCCCACAGGACAATCAGGGAAAGCAGAATAAATCTCAGCATCTTCTGCCAGTCGAAGCCCAGCTTCCTGCCGCTGATGGCATCACAGTCATCAATGACGGCTTTCCATGTCGGTGTGTCGAGGCGCGTGTTCGGTACCGTTCCGGCAACGGCCAGTTCAGGGCTGAACATGACACCGCGTAAACGCCAGGCCGCAGATCCCTGCATCAACCCACTGAGCAAAACAGTCAGACTGGCTTTCAGTTCGTGTTGCAGACGGGAAGATAACTGGAGCAGGGCGTTATGAGCCGGATTATTCAATATCTGTGCCATACCGGCTTTTTGCAGGCGCTGAGACAGCGTAGTCAATGCCTTATCCGCCTCTTTTATAGTGCCTTCCGGTCCGAATATCACCCCTGTCGCAGCCGTGTCCGCGTCCTGCTGAGCGCCTTTGGCTTTATCAGTCAGCCACAGCCAGACAGGTGCCTGCCAGCCCAGCTGATGATCGGCTTTCTGGCGGCAACGCAAGAAAGCATCCCGTTCGCTATCCGTCGGGAGGGCTGAAGTACTCATCACCTGAATAATGCCATCAACCGGCAGGCCGGATCGCAGACGCTTCAGTTTTGAAAGGAAGATCTCATCCGGGAGTGACTGCGCATCACCGCCATAAATCAGTACGTTGCCGTCACCTTCCTGCCAGAGGTCATGGCACAGACCCGGAGCTGCTTTATGGACGTCGTCCGGGTTGCCCATCACCAGCAGGAGTCGCACCTTACGCTGCCATCGGCGTCCATAGCGAAAGCGCAGGTGTTCGGACACGGCGTCTTCGCTGAAGACCGGTTCGTCGTCATCTTCTTCACTGAGAATGGTGTTCGTCACCGGAGTGATACTCTCAGCCTTTTTCTGGCCCCACTGGAAATACAACCCGGATTTACCGGCGAAGTCGAAAGCCTTTTCTGTCAGCCAGCCGAGTAAAAACATCGCGGCAACCATAATGGCGCAGAAAGTGAGTATGCGTTGGCCGTCATACGGTCCGAAGCCGGTGGCTGAGGCCACATTTTCCGGAAAGGCATAAAACAAAAATGCCACGATGGCTGTCAGGAAAAAGGCGACAGTCACAACCGAGCCGATGAGAGTTTTTACTTTTACCTTAGACATTCTTAGGCGATTCCTTGCGAACTTCTTCTTTGGTGATGACGGCGACCCAGATGTCGTCCTTGTCAGCTGCGGGTTGTGCGGCGATAACCTGCGACCCTCGTTGTTCAACGTCAGCATTAGCAAGCGTGATGGCCAGCCATGGAGCAGCATGGCCGGTATATCCCAGCACGGGATCGATACTGGAATTGTCTTCTGAAAGACTAAATTCCACTTCACTCTCTTCGCAGGCATTATTCCAGCCGCTGCCCGACGTCAATGTGGGACCGGAGATCCAGCTTCCTTTGAGTTCATTGGGCAGGGTCTTCGACCAGAGCAGCGCCCGGGTAAGTGTCTTTGTGAGCGTAGTTTCTGTTCCCCTTTCGGGGCGATGAAGGCGAAGCGCATCCGGCCAGGCATGGGCTTTGCGGTTGCTCAATACCACCATTGAGACAGCATCAGCTTCTTCTTCCCGGGGAGACGCCGGTAACGACAGCGTGATGGCAACCAAAATGCCCGGGGTGTCCCATCGCTTGTCCAGCCAGGCATCAAACGCCCCCAGCCCTTTTCCGGCCATCAGGCGAAAAATCCTGCCCGTCTTGAGTGAGAGATCGGCTTTAAGCTGCTCTTCAAACAGGGGATACAAATCGCTATCACAATCCAGCACCAGCCAGCATGGCAGTTCGGGCGGAAGCGGTTTAACTATCCCCTCTACACGCGTGGTCAGTTTATTAACCGCTGCTTTTAGCGCCTTCGTTAAATCTGTCTGATACTCTGGTAATGCCGCGTATCTGACCGGTTTGTCACATCCTCTTGGGCGAGAGAATTCGATAACAGGAGCTGCGACTTTCATTGCCTTCAGCAGGTCATCGGCTTTGTTTCCGGCCGGACTCTGAATATAAGTACCGAGGATCCAGGCGCAGCGTTGACCGCGCAGAATTTCACAGTCAATAAGCGCTTCTCGCTCGACATTTCGGGACTCGGTCCCCACCTGTTCGGCTTTGTAGGCAAACCGGCGTAAGCCGAAAATAAGCCCCCAGGTGCAAAATGGAAGACCCAGCGCGGTGAACCAGAAGACAAAGCCGGTTCGCTCTGACGTCCAGCACCATAGCGTGAGCGCTATGCCCCCCAGCATGACAAACGCGAGGGAGAGCAGCCAACGCCCGGTACTGGGGCGCACTATCTTAGGTGCCTTTTCAGGGATGGCATCCAGCCAGACGGGCATAATCAGGCAACCTTTGCAGCGGAAAATGAACTGATCAATGTGCAACCACAGGCACATTTGTGACCGTGAAAGGCAACCGGGATACCATGATCAAGGTAATCAGGGTTGCCTTCTACGATAGTTGTAGGGCCATGTCCCGGAACCGGGCAGGACACTTTGTCACCTTTACGGGCAACGCCAATACCGCCGAATTTCATCGTTTCTGAGGCGGTCAGTACTGAACCACCGTGGGTGGTTTTATCGCCTTTGCGGATAATCTGGAGCATTAATAAGGACCTCTGCGAGTTAATAATTATCATTAGGTTAAAGTAACTAGCCTCCAGACATATTAATCCTGAATCTGTTCCAGTAAGTCATTTAACTCATTCACTCTTGAAATATTCATGTCCATACGGCATACGCTGTACATTGGCGAACCGATTATAAATCCTTGAACATCACACCAATTTTCACGTGAAGCAATCCAGTTTTTTTGCGCCGACTCGAATTTACTTGTAATGTCAGGTATTCCACGCGCTTTAATTATTCTGTATATTTTCTGGTAAACAATGTTCATGTCTTTCTTTGCGGCGTCTGATGCTTGGTCGGCACAGCCCATTACAACAGAGTTATTTATATCTTGATTCATTTTACGACAATCAGTTTCAATCTTGGAATAGTCGGTTAGTACGGCATGTGAAATGCAAGGGAGTATTAGAAGTAAAGTCAGTGCTTTGTTCTTAATATTCATTTAATTTGAACAATCCAGTAGAGGCACTGGTAATTTAACTTACCTATAAGTGCCAGGTTCTACAATTAAAGAGACCCATTCTGGACTCAATGGCATGTATATGCTTTTGAATAGTTATTCTGTATCATACTCGTCACCATTCCATCGCAAGGTATATTTAGGTCCGCAAAAAATATCTTTTAGCCCTTTGTGTGATTTTTTTGATATTCCAATGGATGTACACATATATGCTGCATCTATTGATTTTCCATCATGCATTGTGATTTCGAATGTTAAAGTAGGAGAGTTGTCGAGATTAGACATACAGTCCGATTGATCACAAGTACCTGGTGGTGTTGAACTCAGAAACGTATACTCGATGATATCTTTTTCACCGTCACCATTTAAGTCAGTAGTAACGCGACCTGTTTGCCCATCGACAAAACCAGAGTTTTTAACCTTACTTGCCGTTACCAGCATATCAACATCTTTGGTTTGAGAACATTGAGCATATGTTGCCGATGCCATTAAAATTAACATAACTAAAGAGAATTTTATGTTCATTTTAATAATTATCAACCTTCTTCATATAGGTTTTAATAAAATCATTTAGTTGCTCTACACCATTATATTCGCATTGGTTTTCTATCAAATCTGTTCGTTGACCTTCCATCGAGTTATATAAACTGCACCGTTCAGAAATATACTTCCGTTGACTATTATAAAACACCATATCAATTGAATACTCCTTGCCAGATTTGGTAATAATATCTTTAATGGAGACCTCTGTTTTTTGTGCTGGTTTGTATGCAGTCGATCATATCCGGATAAGATCGCATCGAGGAATTGCAAACTTGTGATAATATTGCAAAAGAAATTACTGGCAAGCTAATGGATAATGCGAATAATATGATTTTCACCCTTTAGCCCCAATTTAAGCTAAGTAATTTTAAGATTTGAAATGCTGAGGCTTTTTGTATGACAAAACTCCGATTTTTGTAAGAATCTAACAAGTTTATCCACATGTGAACAACACTAATTATCATTCATTACATTTTCAATTTCTTCTGTTTTTTCTCTAAGTGATGGGTCCTTTTTGCATACGCGAAGAGGGAGTGCCTTGAAGTTGAATATTCTGGTTATTTCTTTTGATTCCTTTGATGCCTCAGACTGTATGTAACAACAACCGTACCCATAGCTATTATTTGTGTTAATAAATTCTTTAGAAGGAAAGCCAACTAAATATTCCATTCCCTTTGGCCCTTCTTTTCCTTGGGTTGAAATTGTCCAGTCGCCATCTTTATCCGTCAACCAGTAGTTTCCTGGAGTTGGATTTTCTAACCATCCACATCTATTATCTTTATCATATAATGACGGGGCGATTAGTAAAACTAACAAAGCTATTTTTTTTGTTCAAGATATCTCTCCTGCATTAAGTTGTTCTAAAAAACTTTCCGCAGAATGTTTGATTTTATCTACCAGAAGCATTGTATTTTTGAATCCATCAAAGCAAAAACCATAGAGCCTGACAATAAATCTGTTTTACTAAATCATTATCGAAATTAATGACTATCAGATTAATAAAGGTCGGGGATAATATCCTGCATAGGCTCCAAATCTAGCGTGGTAGATTTCTCATTTATTTCTTTCCCTGATAGATTAAATGTCTTGAACGTTTCACCACATGAATTGCAACCACCTGCGCCGGATAAAATAATTATGTCATTTTTACATGAGACTCCGTAGAAGACGAAATTCATCATTTTTATTTTTTCGTCTTTGCTGTTAATGCGTTCTACAAGACCTGTAGACTTTGATAGATCATGGTTTTCCTTACCAAGGACGAAAATTTGCTTGCTGCAAATTGGTATGTCAAATTTATCCTGGTCATCCTTAAGGTTATTTACACTACAAAATGATTCGATACTATAATGAATACCACCACAAGAAGATTTAAAAACAGTAGGAGTGTTTGCATTACAAAATGCTGGAATTAGCAGAAGGAAAATAATTTTTTTCATAAATACTCCGGATAATTATCTTCAATAAATTTCGTTATTTCTTCTGAAGTGGCATGTAAACTTGTTTCACCTTGCTTTTCTTCAGCTAAGTAGACTTCATATTTTTCCATGATCATTTTTTTATTTGCAGTTGGTTGACCATGTGGTGAACCAGGTAAACTGGCCCACTCAATACGACATAAATGTATTGCTTCGCTAATCTTGTCTTGCATTACTGCGTCTAATGCTTTTCGACCTGCAATGAGCGCTATACAACCGAGGTCTTGATTACTCTGACTGAAATCTGAGAAAGAATATCTACGTTGCAGATTTCTCCATGTCCCGTATAAAAATTGATAAGCTCCAGCAGCAGTCGAAACAACACCATTAGCTTCATGCCTGGTATTGGGGTGTTTACTAAAATCTGTAAATTTTGCACCAGTAAACATCGTTCTGTATCCGTCTTCCTGGATAGTCCCCTCACCAATGCGGATCATTCGTAGAAATGCACGCAAACGAAGTATTCTAATATTTAAATCAGTCTGAATTAGAGAGGCTAAAAATTTTAAGGGGTGCATATGCCACAATGAAGGCCCTAGTTTCTCATTTGTAACATCCTGCATCCATGCCATTTTATCGATAAAATCTTCACTGTATTTCTTCCATTCTGGGGCATCTTTTTTCAGCGCATTGAGAAACGGTTGCCAGATAGCATCGCCCTTTTTGGAATACCAGTCGCTTGGATGTTTTACGATTGTTTTCTGAATAACGTCACGATAGTCGGGATTATGAAGCGCCCTCCAGTACTCCATTGGAGAATATCGGTCACTTCCGCTGTCAATTTTATCCAGCAGGCGCTGATAATTATGCTTCACGAGAGCATGACTGGTTCGCGTATCATTGGTCGCGGCCTGGTAGAGCGAATCGATGAGGTTACGGAAGAATCCAGTGGGCTGGTTTTTTCCATCCAGGTAATCAAAGCTGGCAGGTTCTGCGGTTTCAGTTCTGAAGCCCAGCTTGGCCAGATCAAACTGCGACAAAAGTTGAGGTTCCGCCTGGCCTTTGGGGACATAGGCATTTTCTGGTCGCAAGTGCCAGTATTCCTGTTTGGTCGACTTATCAACTTCCGTTTGCACCTGACTCAGTGGAAGGATCCCCCCCCTGGTTGTTGCCCTTGTATCTACTGTGAATGTTCCTGTTGCAACATCTTTTTTGTACAACTTAAGGCCCGGAGCGTACTTCAGCCAGAGTGGATTCTTTTCTCCCACCTGCTCAGGGTTGGTCAGGAACGTTTCCAGGTTATCATCCATACTCGTGCATTCGATATGAACCTGGTATCGCGCTTCATATCCGCCATCCTTAGGTGCCTGATAATATCCCATATGACCAACAGGATCACCTGCACTGATAGCAAAGGGAGTCGGGCATACTACCTGGTCAAATTTCATCGCTTCTTTTGCTGGCGGCATGAGTTTCTGCCACCAGGAAGGCTGTACCACCCCATCAGTGCCAGGAGACAGGTTGTTTTTGTCCACAAGCATCCAGTATTGCTGCCCTGGCTTCAGGGATGTTTTCTTGCCCTTTTTCAACGCCTGTTCTGAGAGGCTAACAAAGGTAACAAGGCCATACTCTCGCTTATTAAATGCAACGGTATGGAGGCCGCTGTCTGTTTTATCCCACTCGACAATGGACCCTTTTGGTATCGTACCTTTTCGGTAGCTTTCGCTGGTACTTTTATTATTGGTACTGGCGGTCATGACCCATTCTGGATCGTAGGCAGTAAGCGTATCCTGGACTGTCCACTTTGTTTCCGCCGGATTGACACTATAGGCTGAATAGGGGGCCAGGTGCATATACAGGGTATAGAAATGCAGACCGCTGGATTCCTTCTCCCCCAGTTGAATAAAGTGTTTAACCAGAACTAACGAACCGGAAAAGCTAAGCGGGCCGGATTCCCATCCAAGCGTGAGATAATCCTTGCAGACACGGTAAGCGACCACTTCGCCGTCAGCCATGCATCGCACTGCCTGTTCACCTTTAAAGGGGACCGGGAAATCCAGTGCTTCAAGAGGAGACTTTCCACTAAGAGCACACCACGGGGTCGTGGCTTCAGTGATATGGATCCCGCCATGCCACATGCCACTGCGGCCAATCATATACTGCCCAGTGGATTCTCCCCCGACATGAGAGAGGATCTCTTCCTGATTATCGAACTCACTTCCCCGGTTATTGGAAGGGATCGGCCAGACAATTTTGATTTTTCCTTTTTGGGAAGCCGATGCCTCCGGAGCAGGGCTACTGTTGTCAGAGTAACGGTAAAGCTTATAAGCAATGTTGTTGGTTCGATAGGCTTGTGCCGGGTAAAAGCCTTTGTCCTGGACAAAATCGGAGACCCATTTTGTCCCATTAAACATAGCCATGTGACCATGTTCATGGCCCGGTGCGGCCTGAATAACAACAACATCCCCTGCTTGCTGCCCTGAGATGGAAAATACATTCCCTGCATGGACGGTTGTTGCGCCGTCCACGACCTTGAAATTATTTTCCTCAAGCCACGGACCGTAGTCTTTAGCCGAGTTAATGCCTGAATGGCTGGAGGACGCGCCGCCCTGAATTAAC
Source organism: Enterobacter cloacae complex sp. IR5422 (assembly GCF_049238165.1). Taxonomy (NCBI): domain Bacteria; kingdom Pseudomonadati; phylum Pseudomonadota; class Gammaproteobacteria; order Enterobacterales; family Enterobacteriaceae; genus Enterobacter; species Enterobacter cloacae complex sp. IR5422. The sequence goes on from NZ_JBMKHT010000050.1 coordinate 19,261, forward strand.
GCAATTTTGACATAATGAGCGCACTGCGACTGACCATATTTCAGGTGGTCATCCAGACCACGCTTGAAGCGATTTTCATTATTTCTGGCGATGACCGCTGCATTCGAATTCAGAGTAGTAATGGCACTTACTTTGTTGAACATGTCGTCACCGTTAATTATCGTTACAATGGCCAGTCGCGTTGGATACAAATAAGACTGAGTCTATGAGCCATTTACCATTAGCTCGGACAAGGTTGATTGTATATTTTGACTCACTTTCGCTGTGACCGAGCATCAATTCTATAACGGCTTTGTCTTTATCCAAAGATGAAGCATTCGTATAAATTTCACTCACCCACTCAGGGCAAATATCCTGAACATTCGTGAAGTAGTCAGCCCCTGAGTCATCCTCACTTTTGAGTTTCTGAAGATGTTTTGTTGTAAAGCTGTCTATAGCGCTCTGGCTTTTTTCGAGACCATGCCCAACGTCCGGGTCATTCCAGGCTGTCAGATAGTCAGCATAAAAATGCTGAACAACAGATTCTGGTGAACTTTCAATTTTCGTCGCCCCGGACACATTTCCGAAACTAAAGCATGAAAAAATGAATAAAAGTAAGGCATAGAATATCGACGTTAATTTTAAATTGGTTTTCATTGTATTCGTCTTTCCTTGTTATGAACGGCTTCACTTCAGAGTGTTTAAGAAATCGACCACTAAATGGTTTTCTGCTCAATCATTAAATGACTTGCTGCTGATTTTGCTTTCCTGAGTGATATCCGTCAGGCTGAAATTGGGTGTTTCGTTGGGAAGGTTTGCGCCTGAGCCTGGTACCAGATAGTCAGACGTCTTCATAATGAACTCACCAGATGAGCCGTGTTCAATGCCGTTCTTACTCAGCATCAGATAAGACCCGCCACCATTAAGCGTCAGTGTTTCCGGGGTGCTGATAATAATTTCGTCTTCACTACTGGTCACCGTCAGCTGTTTTTCAGAAAACAGTGCCATCCTATTATGCTGAGCCTGAATCTCGATGTCTCCCTGGTTGGCAACCAGCTTCGCCCCGTCTTTATGCACAAACAACCCAAGCGCTTTTTCAACGCTCACGGACAGATTTTTCATCGCACCGACATCAAGATGCTGGCCTGCATTGATCATGGTGTTGCGGGTGCTGCTGAGCTGAAGGTGTTCACCTGAGGTCAGTGCCACCCCCTGCGGCGCACTCCCCAGCAGGACCGAAGACTGGAGGTCCCTGATTTTGTCAGTCACAAAATTTATCTGGGTATTGATGTCATTCGCCAGCGCTCCGGCGGCTTCAGCGGCGCTGTTCAGGGCCTGCATCTGGCTGTTGGCCTGGTTAATCTGACTTATCGCAGACGCCATTTCCAGCACCGGCCCCTGGGCTTTAGCCTGGGCATCCGCCGTCAGGAACAGCCCTTTTGCCGCACGCACTGCGCCATGCTCGTCCGTACGCAGTTCAAAACCGGCGCCGCGCTTTTCACGCTGGCCAGTGACCAGGTGTCCCATGTTCAGCTGCGTTTTGCCGTATTCCGTCGCGAGCTTGATATGCTCTTCCTGGCGCTTGTCCTCCATCCGCAGCTTATTGTTCGCCGGCGTGCGCCACACATTCCGCGTATGGTTGTCACTGGTGACGTGGTCCGGGTGTTCTGAATCATGCAGGGCATAAGCGATGTAGGGACGATCCGGGTCTCCGCCGTCAAATACGACGGCCACTTCCGTTCCGTCGAGAAGCGGTGAGTGGAATCCGTACTTATCACCGGCATACGGTTTAGCCAGCCGCAGCCACAGATACGCATAACCCTGTTCAGCACTGTTGCGGTCAAAGTCCAGTTTCACCCGGTATCGCCCGTCCGGGTCGAGCCAGGAATAGGTGTCGCCTTTCTGTGTGCTTTCCACCCGGGCAGGCAGCGAGCCGGATATCACCGGGCGACTGAGCAGTGCCGGACGATAACAGACGGTTTCACTGTAGGGGATACCCTCAAACGTCAGCGTAAAGCTACTTTTGCGCGAACCACTGGTGCGCACCTTGGTGATGACGATGCCTTCCCTGACGGCATCGGGGAGCGTTCCGTCCGTTTCCAGTACCTGACCCGGAGCCAGATGAGGGCTGGAGGAATGCCCGCTGACGCGATACTGCGCGTTCAGCATACGTTCGTGACGCAGACGGGCGAAATTCGCCCCGGTCTCCGGGCTTTCAGCGTCGCCAGCGGTCAGGAAGGGTTCCGCATAATGGTACGTTTCTCCGGTGGTGATCCCTTCCCTGCTAAAAATACTTTCGGCGCTGTCCTGAGGCGTCAGCGCTTCACGGTAGTTGTAGTCCCGGGTGGCCACACTTCCACTCACGACATTGTATGCGGTCTGAATATCCCAGATGCTCTCCTGCCCGCTGTCACTCATCCCGGCCTGGTTGCGTAATGGCAGCGTGACGCCAAATTCATACTGCTGCTGACTGTCCTGAAAAATCACCACGTCCTGTTCAAGTCGGCTGTCCATTTCATAACGCCAGTAAATGCCCACTTCGGCAAGCAGGCGCTGGATAAACGCCAGGTCAGTTTCCCGCCACTGGGTGATGAGCTCCCGGGACGGGTATTCGCGGGAGAGCCGGAACTCAAAGTCCTGTCCTTCCAGACCGTGTTTACGCAGTACCTGTTCAACGACTTCCGTGACCGACAGGTTGAGATAAATCTGGCTGCCCTTTGTAAAGCCAAGAAGCGCGATACGGGGAACCAGCGTCAGTGCGTAACGGGTATCCTCACCGGATGTGGATATCCGGCGAAATGACTCCACCACCCCATAAACCGTCCGGACCGGCAGCGCCGGTATTCCGTCAAACACCGGGGTCTGAAAAGTGAATGATGCCGGCTTCAGCAGCAACGTGTCGCAGGCAATATCCGCCGAGGAACAGGTGACCGCCACGTCATACCGCCAGGGCTGGCTGAGGGACTCCACCGCGCTGTAACGCAACACATCCAGAAATTCCGTGCAGCCATGAACGTTAATACGATACCGTGACTGGCCGATCAGCTTTTCTGTCAGACTGAGTCCTTTATTCATCAGTGATCCACTCATTGCCGCGTTCCTTCTTCCTGTTCCTCAAATATCAGCACGATGCCTTCTTCCTCATCCCTGGTAGGGCAAGATTACGAGATCCCGTAGCCTGCAAGGACTGAAGTAAAGTATTCTTTGTCCATCGCTGTACTTTTCATCTTTCTCTTCAAATCCGCCTTAAATCCTTTGAGCTGGATGTGTCTTTAGCTTAACGAGTCGCACCAAAGCTTTCCGGAATTATTTATAATGGGATTGTAGATACGTCTTGATTTCTGCTGCATTTTTATATTTGAAATGTAACTCTTCACCATTAAACTCTCCATTAAGGCCATTAAGATTCTGGTCTTTTTTTATAGAAGGATTTATAGAAAGGCTATTAAGGGAATAGTTATAACCATAAACTTGATACGCAGTTCCATTTATCTTTTCCGCAGAGTGCAGTTGCTCCCATGAAATTAATACAATTACATTTTTTTTATTATTTATTTTAGTAAAAAAAACTGTTTCCACATGAGGTTCACTACCATCGACCTCATAAGACTCCACTTTGATACTATTACCATTAGTTTCGAAATAAAGAGCTAATGGATAATTAACATCATCCTCCTTCTTAATATAAACACTATCATTAGCATCTAACTTAAATGGCCCTTGTACTATGTCGGTTTTAGCTAGGGCATAAAAAGAAGAAATCAACAAAGATAACCCAAAAATAAAGCCACGCATAAATCACTCCTTATCGACTCTTAATAATGGGGCCACTGCATTAAACCTCTGTAAGCGATCAGGGTAACCATTCTGGCCACCATTAACTATTTGCGTGACTTCTTGCACACTCAATGCTCTGGCAGTTTTGTTTAGTCCTTTACTTACCCAAAAGGAAAACGCTGACTCTACACCATATTCAGTATCACTTATCACTAGATCAGGTTGTTCGACAAAGTCTCTCTTATCATCCGGATTCATTTCATTATGTTTATTAGTAAAAAATCTGTAGCCATCTTTACCAGTCAACTGAATCATCCCTCGCCCCCTGTATTTATAACCATCCCCAGAAGATTCTCCATCGTTACCCATTCGACTGGCATAAACATAATTAGCCAAATTTTTTGGGTTATGCGCATACAAAGATTCCTGAGTCCAGAGTTTGTCTCTTAAACGTCCCAAGTTGCAATCATCAGTATTTTTATTATATTGGGCAGGACCTTTAATGCACCCAAAAATCCTTCGCATCCCTTTAGCACTATAATTTAGATTTTCCTCTGTTATACTAAAACCACTTTCATGCCCAATTTGAGACAGGAAGTGTGCAATTTCTTTTTTATCTTCCATCTTATAGGCTCTTGCATATTTATTGAGATAAGGTAGAACCCTTTCACATTGAATTTTATTTTCATTTAGATTTGCCGCAAGAACCATTTCCAGTGTAATAAGTTTTGAAGATAATAATTCATTCAAAAAAACCACCGGATGAAAATGCCACACCGCCTCATCCTTATCAAACGGCGGCACCTTGCTCATCCACTCCAGGTCTGCCTGCCACTTCTCACAGTACTTCACTTCCAGCGAGTCCAGATCCTTATAAAACCCTTCCCAGCGGCCTGTCGAACGGCCATCACACCACTCGCTGTGATGTTTGACCACCAGCCGGTTGACCACATTCTTCACCAGCGGATCGCGCACTGCCAGCGCCTGCCTGATTTCCTCTGCAGTCACTTTCCCGTCACGGTTGCTGTCCATCTCCGCCATCAGGTCACGATAAAATTGCGGTACCAGACCGTACTGATACCCCGCGCCCTGTTCAGCGGTTCGGCTTATCGCCCCAAACGCCTGAGGTACCCAGCTTTCATACGGGCTGTTCATCACATCGCCGCTGCTGCTTTCCTCCAGCGCCTGAAACCCGAGTTTCTCTAAATCGTACTGGTTAACTTCCTCAACATCACTTTGTGGCAACCAGCCGCTCCCGTTGATTTTATACCACCATTTTTGCGACTCATCCGCGACAGGCGTTGCTGATTCCCGGGAGATAAAACACTGTGCGCTCAGTCTGGCCGATGTTGCGGTAAATACCGGTTGTCCCGCTGCATCCTGTCGGGTAAACAGCACTTTTCCCTTTGGCGCCAGAACTGACCTTTTTTCACCCTTCACACACGCCGGATTGGCTAAAAATCCGGGCATTCTGCTGTCCGTACTCAGCACTTCCAGATGGACAAACCATTCCCTGTCCACGAGTTGATTCCCCTCACCCGGGGATTCCGTACATCCCATAAACCCGACGGACGTTCCGGCGCTGACCTTCCATTCCTCCGTTCCTTCCGTCAGTTCCACGGAGTCAAAAGCACCTTTTTGTTTTGCCTTCTGCATCCATTCCGGCATCAGCGCTTGCATTTCGCCATCCGGCTCCACCAGCTCCGGCTCCAGCGTTACCCAGTACTGTTCTTTGCCCGGAATATTCTCTTTCAGTAAACGGACCAGGCCAAAGGTTGTCAGGGTAGCTTTGCCATTCTTCGTGACGTAAAAATGCCCCGTCCGGGAGGATACAAAACGGTCGCCTGCCTTCAGGCTCTTTTCCGTTTTCGCCGGAGCGGGATATGTCCCGGCCTCACCCTTGTCCGGCGTCCCCTCCGGTAACCCGTGTTGCCCGTTTTTATACTGGCGTAACCGTATACCACTGTGACCGTCCCTGACTTTATAGCAGAGAGATTTCGGGTAATCAGCGACCGGAGCCAGATGCATATACAGGCTGTAAAACTCCAGCCAGCTCTTTTCCTTTTGCGGGTCAGGTTTGCACTGCGATTTCACCAGCACAAAGCTGCTGCTGTAACGCAGTTGTTGTCCACAGTACGGAGCGGTCAGATATTCATTGTTTAACCGGTACGCCACAATAATACCGTCTGCCATAAACTGGAGCGGCACAGGTTCCCCGGTATTGATCGCATCAGGGTTCAGGGCTGAAAAGGGATTAGAAATATCACTGATATGGATCCCGCCATGCCACAGGCCGTTCGCACCCAGCAGCCATGTCCCGTGCGCTTCCCCGTCGATAAGCCGCATAACATCTTCCACTGAGCGAAATTCTTTGCCGCTGGTGTCCCTGAGCGGGTAACTGATTTTCATAGCCGCTCCTTATCGTGAAAACCGTCCGCGCCGCGGCGGTGATACCAGTTCCAGTGTGGTTTTCCTGAACGTCTCCGTGACACCGTTCAAGGATGCCCCGGTACGGGGAACCAGATAGTTCGCCACTTTCATTACCATCATCCCCTCAGAACCATGCTCAATCCCGTTTTTACTCAGCTTCATATACGATCCGCCGCCATTCAGCGTCAGCGTTTCCGGCGTGCTGATGGAAATCCCGTCCTCAGTGCTGGTTATCATCACCTGCTGCTTTGCCATAAGCGCCATCGTGTTGTGCTGCGCCTGAATTTCAACGTCCCCCTGGTTAGCAACCAGCTTCGCCCCGTCTTTATGCACAAACAACCCAAGCGCTTTTTCAACGCTCACGGACAGATTTTTCATCGCACCGACATCAAGATGCTGGCCTGCATTGATCATGGTATTGCGGGTGCTGCTGAGCTGAAGGTGTTCACCTGAGGTCAGTGCCACCCCCTGCGGCGCACTCCCCAGCAGGACCGCAGACTGGAGGTCCCTGATTTTGTCGGTTACGAGACTAATCTGGGTATTGATGTCAGAGGCCAGCGCTCCGGCGGCTTCGGCGGCGCTGTTCAGCGCCTGCATCTGGCTGTTGGCCTGGTTAATCTGACTTATCGCAGGCGCCATTTCCAGCACCGGCCCCTGGGCTCTGGCCTGGGCATCCGCCGTCAGGAACAGCCCTTTTGCCGCACGCACTGCGCCATGCTCGTCCGTACGCAGTTCAAAACCGGCGCCGCGCTTCTCACGCTGGCCATTGACCAGGTGTCCCATGTTCAGCTGCGTTTTGCCGTATTCCGTCGCGAGCTTGATATGCTCTTCCTGGCGCTTGTCCTCCATCCGCAGCTTATTGTTCGCCGGCGTGCGCCACACATTCCGCGTATGGTTGTCACTGGTGACGTGGTCCGGGTGTTCTGAATCATGCAGGGCATAAGCGATGTAGGGACGATCCGGGTCTCCGCCGTCAAATACGACGGCCACTTCCGTTCCGTCGAGAAGCGGTGAGTGGAATCCGTACTTATCACCGGCATACGGTTTAGCCAGCCGCAGCCACAGATACGCATAACCCTGTTCAGCACTGTTGCGGTCAAAGTCCAGTTTCACCCGGTATCGCCCGTCCGGGTCGAGCCAGGAATAGGTGTCGCCTTTCTGTGTGCTTTCCACCCGGGCAGGCAGCGAGCCGGATATCACCGGGCGACTGAGCAGTGCCGGACGATAACAGACGGTTTCACTGTAGGGGATACCCTCAAACGTCAGCGTAAAGCTACTTTTGCGCGAACCACTGGTGCGCACCTTGGTGATGACGATGCCTTCCCTGACGGCATCGGGGAGCGTTCCGTCCGTTTCCAGTACCTGACCCGGAGCCAGATGAGGGCTGGAGGAATGCCCGCTGACGCGATACTGCGCGTTCAGCATACGTTCGTGACGCAGACGGGCGAAATTCGCCCCGGTCTCCGGGCTTTCAGCGTCGCCAGCGGTCAGGAAGGGTTCCGCATAATGGTACGTTTCTCCGGTGGTGATCCCTTCCCTGCTAAAAATACTTTCGGCGCTGTCCTGAGGCGTCAGCGCTTCACGGTAGTTGTAGTCCCGGGTGGCCACACTTCCACTCACGACATTGTATGCGGTCTGAATATCCCAGATGCTCTCCTGCCCGCTGTCACTCATCCCGGCCTGGTTGCGTAATGGCAGCGTGACGCCAAATTCATACTGCTGCTGACTGTCCTGAAAAATCACCACGTCCTGTTCAAG
>NZ_JBMKHT010000051.1:0-26899 GCF_049238165.1 Enterobacter cloacae complex sp. IR5422
CGGGTCTGGCGGCGTTTACTGGAAAACTCACTGTCGGCAAAAGTCAGTTGCTGGCTCATCCGGTTACTCATTCTGGGTTCAGGTTACAACACGATGATCTCACATCTCGGACTTATTCGCACCTTCCCTAAGCGCTAAATTAGCTCCCCAACAAAACACAGAAAACTCCGTGTCTTTATCATCTTTAAAGTCACTGTTTCTGCTCGTCTTATTTCTGTTTCGTTTAAATATTCAGGAGTTAACCATGTCTCGTAAAGACGTTCTGTACACGCCTTATAATGGCGCCGTACTGCTGGAAAATCCGTTATTAAATAAAGGCCTCGCCTTTATTAAGGAAGAACGGGATAATTTTAATCTGCATGGATTATTGCCGCATAACGTTGAAACCATTGAGGAGCAAACGGAGCGTGCCTGGGTGCAGTTCTGCCATTTTAAAAGCGACATTTCCCGCCATGTTTATTTGCGCAATATTCAGGACACCAATGAAACTCTCTTTTACAACCTCTTGCGTTCGCATCTGAAAGAGACGTTACCGATTATCTATACCCCGACGGTGGGTGAAGCCTGCGAGCATTTCTCCACGATTTATCGCCGCGCGCGCGGCTTGTTTATTTCATGGCCTAACCGCCACCGCATTGATGAGATGCTGCAAAGTTTCTCGCGCAACGACGTTCGGGTGATTGTGGTGAAGGATGGAGAGCGCATTTTAGGGCTCGGCGACCAGGGTATCGGCGGTATGGGCATTCCGATTGGCAAGCTGTCTCTCTATACCGCCTGCGGAGGGATCCATCCGGCCTCCACCCTCCCGATTATGCTGGATGTCGGCACCAATAATCAGCAACACCTCGACGACCCGATGTATATGGGTTGGCGTCATCCGCGCATCAGCGACGACCAGTACGCTGAATTTATGGATATGTTTATCAGCACGGTTAAGGCGCGCTGGCCCAACGTCCTCCTGCAGTTTGAAGACTTTGCGCAGAAAAACGCCACCCGACTTCTGCAGCGCTACCGCGACCAGCTGTGCTGCTTCAATGATGATATCCAGGGCACGGCAGCCGTCACCGCAGGGACGCTGATCGCGGCGGCGCACGCGGCGGGGACGCGCATTCGCGACCAGCGCGTGGTGTTCCTGGGCAGCGGCTCTGCCGGATGCGGGATTGCTGAAAAAATTGTGGCGCTAATGGTCGATGACGGCCTGAGCGAGTCGGAAGCCCGCAGCCGGATCTTTATGGTCGATCGCTTCGGCCTGCTGACCGACGACATGACCAACCTGCTCGATTTCCAGAAAAACCTGCTCACCGCGCGCGACGCCGTTAGTCGCTGGCAGGTAGACTCGCAAAATATTTCCCTGCTGGACGTGGTGAAGAACGCACATCCCACGGTGATGATCGGCGTTTCAGGCCAGCCGGGGCTGTTCAGCGAAGAGATCGTCAAAGAGATGCATCGCCACTGTCCGCGCCCGATTATCATGCCGCTCTCGAACCCAACGTCGCGGGCGGAAGCCCAGCCGCAGGACCTTATCGCCTGGACCCAGGGTGCCGCGCTGGTGGCCACCGGCAGTCCGTTCGCCCCGGTATTCTGGGAGAATGCGCACTATGAGATTGCCCAGTGTAACAACGCCTATATCTTCCCGGGCCTTGGGCTTGGCGTGCTGGCCTGTAACGCGCGCCGGGTGACGGAAGAGATGCTGATGGCAGCAAGCCGCAGCCTGGCCGCGCAGTCTCCGCTCGTGACCACGGAAAGAGGAGGATTACTGCCGCCGGTAGATCAGATTGAAACGGTCTCACGCCAGATTGCCGTTGCCGTCGCCTGGGCCGCCATTGAACAAGGCGTGGCGCCAGCGTTAGATGATGAAACCCTGATGGCGCGTATCGAGAAAACCTGGTGGCAGGCGGACTATGCGCCGTACCGCCGATCCGCGCTGTAGCGTCGGTCATGCCCTCACCGCAGGGTGAGGGCATCGCTGTGGTGTCAGTGCTGTATGCCTGAACGGTCAGAAAAATCGCTGGCGGAGAGACTATCACCCCGAGTTGCCGCCTGTTTCAGACGGGCATACCGGTCAGGTACCCCTTCAGGACGGGTTTTGAAGCGACGGTGCAGCCACATATATTGTTCAGGCGCCATGCGTACGGCCTGCTCAATTGCCCTGTTCATCTGCGTCGCCACGGCTTCTTTATCGCCGCCCTGCAGCGCCTCGCTGATATCCTCCAGAATGATCAGCTCGTAACCGGTGCCATCCGCCCTGCGGCGCGGCACAAAGGGAATAACGGCAGGGTTAGCGCTTTTGACCAGCATATAGCTGCCCGCCGTCGTCGCGGCATCCGGCACCGCAAAGAACGGCACAAACACGCTGTTGGTTTTGCCATAGTCGTGATCCGGGGCGTACCACAAAATTTCATTCTGCTTCAGCGCGCGGATCATGCCCTTTAAATCATGGCGATCGAGCATGGTTTTGTTGGCGCGCAGGCGCCCTCGCGTCTGAAGCCAGTCCAGCAGAGCATTGTTATTAGGACGATAGACCCCGATACCGGGGTTAAGCATGCCAAATATCCGCGCGCCCAGCTCAAGGGTCAGAAAATGTATCCCTACCAGCACCACGCCTTTTCCCTGCGCCCTCGCCTTTTCCATGTGCTCATACCCCTGCACGGTAAAGCATTTCTTTACCCGCCACGCAGGCCAGAACCATGCCATTCCGGTTTCGATTACCCCCATTCCTACCGATTCAAAATTACGCTGCAGCAATGACTCGCGTTCATCCTTTTTCATCTCCGGGAAACAAAGCTCCAGGTTGCGGCGGGCAATCTCGACGCGGCGAGGCAGTAAGCGCATCGCCAGTCGACCCAGGCCATGACCGATTCTGAACAGAAGCGGATAAGGGAGCAGCATGATGAGCCACAGAGCCGCAATGCCGGCCCAGCTTAGCCAGTAACGGGGATGAAGAAAGGCGAATGAAAAACGGGGTAATTTTGTCATCAGAAAATTATCCTTTAACGTGTCTGTCCTTAATTGATTCTGTTGGAGATCTTTCCTAAGGATGAATAATATGCCAGTCAGAAACGTTAATTGTAGCGGATAAGACAAAACGCATTTTTATCGATTTTTGCGAAAAACGGGAAGTCGAGCCGGGAAGGATTTATCCGCTCCCCGGCAGAAGCTCTTACATCGAATACCCGGGCTTCTTAATAAGCTCCTCCAGCTTCGGTCCAATTTCGGTATCCCAGACCTGCGCCTTCCAGTCTTCAGGCGCGATCTGCTTCAACGCCACCGACACGGAACTGTCTTTACTGTTGAAATGGCGAATAATCACGTCGGCAATATCTGCCGCCAGGGCAGCTTTCTGTTCGTCGTTTAAATCACGGGGAAAACATTTAATATCTACGTGTGGCATGTGCAGGCTTCCGGTTGTGAATGTGGGTTCCACGTTATCAGATAATTTTGTTTGCCTTTAACACCTTGTGCAGTTCCGGTCGCTGACATACAGCGTCCGCAATCGCCGTGAATTTAGGGGTATTTTCGGCAAACCAGGCGTAACGGGGCCCCCAGGTGCGCGCGACCGCAATATACACATCCAGCAGCGTCAGCCGTTCCCCCAGCGCAAACGGGGCAGCCTTAAGCTGGCTTTCGAACCACATATAGAGGGATTTCCGGTATTCGATGCAGTTTTTCTGCAGCTGTTCCGGCGCATCCGGCACCCAGCGTTCGGGATAGTCTGCATAGGTAAACGTGGGATAGACGTTGGCTACGAACCAGATGAGCAAACGCTGAAACTGCTGACGTTCAGCCTGCCCCACGGGCGGGGCGAGATCGGGACACCGGTCGAGCACCATCAGGGCAATCGCCGCCGTTTCGGTCATGATGGCGCCATTTTCCAGCTCCAGCGTCGGCACCTGGCACAGCGGATTGAGCTTGTGCAGCAATTCACGCTGCGGACCGGGCTGGTCAAACCCGTCCACGTTGATGAATTGATAAGGGATATCAGCCAGGGTCAGCATCACCTCACTGATTGCCGAGCCCCAGCCGGGTACGCCATAAAGTTTAATCATGTTGCCCCCTCAGGAGTGAAAATCCTAAGTGTAGAGCACCATTAGTAGGTTATCCCAGGCGGGTTGACCTCCGATTGCGTCACCGCTTCGCCCTGCTCGCCCCAGCGCGCCAGCACCTTCTGGTACTCTCCGCGCTCAATCGCACCGTTCAGCGCGGCCTGCAGGGCATAAACCAGTTGATTGCCTTTTTTGGTCGTGGTGGCGACATAAGCTTTCTTCGGCCCTAAACCGACCACGCGGGTTTTGCCGGTGAGCGCCGCTTTGTAAGCTGAAACCGACTGGGGGCCGAAGAACACATCCGCCCTGCCGGACTGGATATAGAGATTGCCCGAGGCATCGTCGTGAAGATAGACCGGCAGCGCAGGCGCCCGCCCCGCCTTTTTATTCTCTTCGTTCCAGCCCAGCAGGATGCGCTCCTGATTGGTACCCGAGCCGACAATCACCTTTTTCCCGGCCAGATCTTCCGCGCTTTTGATTGACTGAATCTCGCTGGTGGATTTCACCGAAAACGCCAGCGAATCAACGCGGTAGGTCGCAAAATCAAACTTCTCTTTACGCTGTTCGGTCACCGCAATGTTCACCAGCGCCACGTCGTAGCGCCCGGAAGCGATCCCCAGCGGCCAGTCTTCCCACGCCGTCGGCACCAGCTTTAGCTTCAGCCCCAGGCTGCCCGCCAGCAGGCGGGCAATATCCGGGTCGCTGCCGATCCGCGTGCGGTTATCGCTGGCCAGCAGCGCCAGCGGCGGGGAGTTTAGCATCGAGACGGCGACCGTCAGCGTACCTGGCTCAACGAATTTATAGCCGGCGGGGATCTTCGCCACGGCCTGCCGATCCACCGTCACCGGCAGCGGCTGCTCGTTGGCTTTCAGATCGATGCTGGCGTGGCTCGCCGTCGTAAAAAGCAGTCCCGCCAGAAGTCCGTATTTCATCTGCGCTCCTTACAGCACTTTTGACAGGAACTGGCGCGTTCGCGCATGTGACGGACGGTTTAATACCTCGTCACTGCTGCCCTGCTCGACGATTTTTCCGTCGACCATAAACACCACCTGATCCGCCACCTCGCGGGCAAAGCCGATCTCGTGGGTCACTACCACCAGGGTAGTGCCGGACCGGGCCAGTTTTTTGATCACGTCCAGCACCTCTCCCACCAACTCTGGATCCAGCGCCGAGGTGGGTTCATCAAACAGCATCACGCGGGGACGTAACGCCAGCGCGCGGGCAATGGCAATGCGCTGCTGCTGGCCGCCGGAGAGATGGCGGGACCAGGCGTCGGCTTTATCCCGCAGCCCGACCACGTCCAGCAGGCTGTACGCGGTTTCCACCGCCTCTTTTTTGCTGAGCTTTTTATGCGCGATGGGCGCCTCAATCAGGTTTTCCAGCACCGTGAGATGGGGAAAGAGATTGAAGTTCTGGAACACATAGCCCACGTTGACGCGCTGTTTGAGGATCTCTTTCTCCTTCAGCTCGTAGAGCTTGTCGCCCTGGCGACGGTAGCCAATGTAGTCCCCGTCGATCTGAATAAAGCCTTCGTCGACGCGCTCCAGGTGGTTAATGGTACGCAGCAGCGTCGATTTTCCCGACCCGGACGGCCCGAGGATGACCGTCACGGATCCCGGCGGGATCTCAAGCGACACGTTGTCGAGCGCCTTATGGCGTCCAAAATATTTGCTGACGCCGGTAATCGAGATATGTCCTTCAGGAGAGGCTTGCATGGATAGGCTCCTGTGCTGGCGTGGTGGTGACAGAACGGGTACGACGGGCGGCACGGTTCTGATTAACCGCAGAGCGGCGTTCGCTGCGGGCGAGTGCGCGTTCAACACCATACTGGATAGCGGACAGGACGGTGGTGATCGCCAGGTACCAGGCGGCACCGACCATCAGCAGCGGGATCACCTCCTGCGTGCGGTTGTAGATCATCTGAATGGTATAGAACAGCTCCGGCATCGCCAGGACGTAGACCATCGCCGTGCCCTTGGCGAGGCTGATGATTTCATTGAACCCCGACGGCAGGATGGTGCGCAGCGCCTGAGGCAAAATGATGCGCACCGTGCGGCGCCAGGCCGGCAGGCCGAGCGCGGCGGCGGCCTCATACTGCCCGTGATCGACCCCGAGGAAACCACCGCGAATGATCTCGGCGGTATAGGCGCTCTGCACCAGCGTTAGCCCCACCACGGCGGTAGAGAACTGCCCCAGCACGTTGATGGTTTCAAAGCTGCCCCAGGTGATGCCGGTGAACGGCACGCCGAGCGAGAGCGTGTCGTAGAGATAGGAAAAGTTGTACAGGATAATCAGCACGACGATCAGCGGCAGCGACCGAAACAGCCAGATGTACGCCCACGCCAGGCTGCTCAGCAGCCAGGATGACGAGAGTCTCGCCAGCGCCAGCATGCCGCCAAACACCACGCTCAGCACGGTACCGATCAGCGTCAGCAGCAGGGTCTGCCCGACGCCTTCGAGGATCACCGGGTCGAAGAACCAGCGGGCGAACACCGCCCACTCCCAGCGCGGGTTAAAGGCGACTGACTGAATCACGACCGCCAGGACAAACAGCGCCACCGCGGCGCCGACGGCCCGCAGCGGATAACGCGCCGGGACCACCTTAATGGTTTCAACGTTGCTCATCGTCGTTCCTCATGCGGTTTTGCTGAACGCTTCACGTACCAGCGTTTTGGTGAAACGCAGCCGACCGTCAAACGGCGGCTGGCTATACTCTTCCGGATCGCGGTTCAGATCGAACTGCGGCTGATAGCCCTGGCTGAGATAGAGCCTGACCGCTTCCGGCTGACGAAAGCCGGTTGTCAGGTAGATCTGACTGTACCCTGCCAGCACCGCCCTGCGCTCCAGTTCCTGCACCACGCGCCCGGCAAGCCCCTGCTGACGCAGGGTTTTGTCCGTCCAGATGCGTTTGATTTCCGCGGTGCGTTCGTCGAACGGTTTGTACGCGCCGGTGGCGATAATCTTCCCGTCGCGCTCCAGGACGATAAACAGCCCCTGCGGCGCTAAATACCACTCGGTGAGCTCCACTTCCGCGTCTTTGGAAAAGTAGTCCCCGTAGCGGGCCGCATACTCCCCGAACAGCCCCTCGATAATGGGCTGAAGTTCGGCGTCTTCCGGTGAAACATCACGAAATCGTTCGTTCATTACGCCTCCTTAATCGCCCAGGCCAGCCGGGTTCACTTCGGACTGCGGAATGCGCTCAACCCCTTCACCCCAGCGGTTCAGCACTTTGTCGTAATCGCCGTTTTTGATGACGCCGTTCAGCGCGGTTTGCACCGGCTCAACCAGCCCGCTGCCTTTTTTCAGCGTCACCGCAATGTGCGCCGCCTTCGGCCAGCCGCCGTCGACGCTGCCCACCAGTTTGGTTTTCCCGTTCAGCGCGGCTTTCCAGGCGCCAATCACGTTCGGGCCAAAGTAGGCATCCGCGCGCCCGGACTGCAGCGCCAGGGTTTGGGCCGCATCGTCTTTGGTGTAGATCGGGGTAAAGGGCTTCAGTCCCTTCTTCAGGTTTTCAGCATTCCACGCCAGCAGGATGGCCTCCTGGTTGGTGCCGGAGCCCACGATAATCCGCAGCCCGGCGATGTCCTCCGCTTTCTGAAGCGATTTGATTGGGCTGGTGGATTTCACGTAGAAACCGAGGGAATCCTTACGGTAGGTGGCGAAATCAAACTTCTGTTTGCGCTCCTTAGTGACGGTGATGTTGCTGATGGCGGCATCGTATTTCCCGGACGCGACGCCCAGCGGCCAGTCTTCCCAGGAGGTGGGCACCACGTTCAGCTCCAGCCCAAGGCTGTCGGCCACCAGACGGGCGACGTCAACTTCGCTCCCCAGCAGCGTTTTGTTGTCGTCGGAGAAGACCGTCAGCGGCGGCTGATTGAGTCCCGCCACCGCAACGGTAAATTTCCCCGGCACGGCAAAGCGATAGTCTTTCGGCAGCTGTGCCACCGCCTCGCTATTTTTCGCGGTATTAATCGGCGTCTTATTGGCCTCGATGCTTACGCCGGTGCCGTTAATATTGACGTTCTCTGCCCAGACGGCAGGGGTAAAGGCCAGCGCGAGCGCCAGAACAAGCGATGATTTCTGCATAGCGGGGTTCTCTTTTATTGTTGTGTGTACTGGTTTTTCGGTTGGTCTAAGCCAAGGCTTTCGCGCAGCGTGGTGCCCGGGTAGTCGGTACGGAACAGGCCGCGAGACTGCAGTATCGGTACCACCTGGTCAACAAAGCGCGGGAAGGTGTCCGGCGTACCGCCCTGAATGATGAAGCCGTCTGCGGCATAACCCTCAAACCAGGCCTGCAAACCGTCAGCCACCTCCTCCGGCGTGCCGGAAAAGCGCGGGCGCGGCGAAGCGGCTTCAAGCGCCACCTGACGCAGGGTTAAGCTGCGTTCGCGGGCATTACGCTTGATTTCATCCGTGGTGCTGCGGAAGCTGTTTTTGCCTAAGTCGCCGATATCCGGGAACGGCTCGTCGAGCGGATACTGGCTGAAATCGTGATGTTCGAAATAACGCCCGAGGTAATTGAGGGCGTCATTAATCGACACCAGCGCCGCCGTGGTCTGGTACTGGTGTTCCACGTCATCGGCATCTTTCCCCACAATCACGCTAACGCCCTGGAAAATATAGAGATCCGACGCGCGGCGGCCGTTTGTTTCCAGCTGCTGTTTTACGTCCTGATAAAAGGCTTTTGCCTCGTCGAAGGTCTCGTGGTGGGTAAAAATGGCGTCGGCATGTTTCGCCGCCAGCTTTTTCCCGTCGTCCGACGCCCCGGCCTGAAAGACAATTGGTCGCCCCTGCGGCGTGCGGCCAATATTCAGCGGACCGGCGACCTGGAAGAAGTCACCGTGGTGATCGAGCGTATGCAGTTTGGCCGGGTCAAAAAACTGGCCGCTTTCTTTGTTGCGGATAAACGCGTCCCCTTCCCAGGAGTCCCACAGCCCTTTCACCACGTCGAGATACTCATCGGCAATCCGGTAGCGCAGCGCATGCTCGGGGTGTTTTTCACGGGAAAAGTTCTTTGCTGACCCTTCCAGCGGCGAGGTCACCACGTTCCAGCCCGCGCGGCCATTGCTCAGGTGATCGAGGCTGGCGAACTGGCGCGCCGTGGTAAAGGGCTCGCTGTAAGAGGTGGATAAGGTTCCCACCAGCCCCAGACGCGAGGTGATGCTGGCCAGAGCGGAAAGCACGGTTAACGGTTCAAACCGATTCAGAAAATGGGGGATCGATTTCTCGTTGATATAGAGACCATCGGCCACGAAGAGAAAATCGAGCTTCCCTTCCTCGGCCTTTAACGCCGTCGCTTTCACGAAGTCAAAGTTAATACTGGCGTCGGCAATCGCCGCAGGATGGCGCCAGGCGGACATATTCCCAGATGCACCATGCAGAATGGTGCCCAGCCGCAGTTGTCGGGTTGCAGACATCTTTACCTCTCCTGAATTAAACGTGTTGCAGGGCTTTTTCCGCAAGCTGTGCAAAATAGCGGGCGGCGGGCTCAATCAGTGCTTCATCCGGATTAAAGGCCGGGTGGTGTAAACCAAACGGGCTGTTGCTGCCAATGCTGACAAACGCGCCGGGAACAGACTGCAAATAGACCGCAAAATCCTCCCCGCCCATATGCAGTTCCGCGTGCCGGGTTTCATATCCGGCCTCACGCGCGACCGAGGTGGCAAAATCAGCCCAGCGTTCGTCATTCACCAGCGCGGTAGGCCCGGCATACCAGGTGATATCAATCTGTGCGCTGAAGGCGCTGGCAAACCCGGCGGCAATTTCACCCACGCGGGCTTTCACATTCTGCTGCACTTCCGTGCGATGGGTACGCAGCGTGCCTTCCAGCTCGACGCTTTCCGGCAGCACGTTCCAGGTGTTACCGCCCGCGATGCGGGTCACGCTCAGCACCACCGAATCCAGCGTGTTGACGTTGCGGCTGGCGACGCTTTGCAGCGCCGTTACCAGCTGGCTTGCCAGCACGATGGCGTCGTTGCCCTCATGAGGACGTGCGGCGTGCGCACCTTTACCGGTAATGCGGATCACGAAGCGGTCGACGTTGGCGTAGAACGGCCCGCCGCGGGTGGCGAACTCACCAACCGGCAGGCCGGGCTCGTTGTGCATACCGAAAATCGCGCTGACATCGCGCAGGGCACCGGCCCGCACCATGCTCTTCGCACCGCCAAAGTTCTCTTCAGCAGGCTGAAACAGGATGCGCACCCGGCCGTTAAGCGAGGCCTCCCGCTCTTTCAGCTTTAACGCGGCGCCGAGGATGACGCTGGTGTGGATATCGTGTCCGCAGGCGTGCATCACCCCGGCATGCTGTGAGCTAAACGGTACGCCGCTGCGCTCCTCGATCGGCAGCGCGTCAATGTCGGCACGCAGCGCAACCAGCCTGCTGCCCGTCCCGATTTCCGCCACCAGCCCGGTCGACAGGTCGTAAGGCTGCGGGGCGATCCCGGCATTCGTCAGCCACTGGCGCAGGCGCGCGGTGGTTTCGACCTCCTGGCCGGACAGCTCCGGGTTCTGGTGCAGTTCGCGGCGCCAGGCAATCAGTTGTTCGCCAAAACTCATACGGTGACCTCCTTGTTAAGACGCGCCCCGGCCAGCAGGCGCAGCGACGCGACGCGCGTAGCCCCCTCCGCCACCGGCGTGTCGATGATAAATTCGTCAATGCCCCACTGCTGGTGCAGCGCGTTGAGCTGTTCCACTACCGACTCAGCCGTGCCCGCCAGCAGCGACTGCGCGCGACGTGCAATGCGCACCGGCTCACTGCCCGCCTGGCGCGCAAACGCGTAGGCCTGCTCTTCGCTGGCCACGGTGACACGCTGCCCGTTTGCCAGCTCAACGCCCCACACTTCGACCTTCTGCGCCAGCGCGTCTGCCTCGGCCTGCGTCGGCGCGACAATCGCCTGCACCGCCACTATCACGTCCCGCGCGCTGTTCTCACGCCAGGTCGATACCACCTCGCGCAGCAGGTCCGGGTCACCGTTCAGGTGTGCGGCAAACACAAAGTGCCAGTCGAGCCTGGCGGCCAGCAGCGCGCTTTCGGTACTCGCGCCCAGCAGGAAAGCCTCAGCAGGCAACGGCGGCAGCGGCGTGGCGCGGACGGCCTCTTCAATAGCGTGATGCTCAGGACGGATCCAGCGGTCGAGCTGGGCCAGCTGTTCGGCAAAGCTGCCCTTTTCCTGTTGATTCAGGCCCTGCTGCAGCGCGCGGGTTGAGAGCGGTAATCCACCGGGGGCTTTTCCAACGCCGAGATCGACGCGGCCAGGCGCCAGCGCGGCCAGCACGTTGAAGTTCTCGGCGACTTTATAGGGGCTGTAGTGCTGAAGCATTACGCCGCCAGACCCGACGCGAATGCGCGTGGTTTGCCCGAGGATCCAGGCAATCAGCAGCTCCGGCGAGGGGCTGGCAAGCTGTGGGGTGTTGTGGTGTTCGGCAATCCAGAAGCGGTGATAGCCCAGATTTTCTGCCTGCTGCGCCAGCGCCAGGGTACGCGCCAGTGCATCGGCAGCCGTTTCGTTTTCAGCGATGGGGCTTTTATCCAGAATGCTGATTCGCCATGACATGTTGCGTTCTCGTTTGACTTAACATGTCGACATTATTAAAGGCGCATTTCACCACTGAGAAACAATTAATTTACATTTAGTTTGCCGGAAAACAGATATATAAAACCCTGCTAAGAATAAGACTTTAAGGAGGCAATCAGCGTTTCCACCTGCTCCCGACGGGTAATGCGGACGAAGCGAATATGGCTATATTGCGGGTTTTGCAGGTCGGCTTCATAGCGCGTACGGTTATTACGCCAGGTTTTGATCGTCCAGATGATAATGGATTCTCTGCTGAAGAACGCGCGCCGGAAACTCTCTTTGTTTCCCGTTCCCGGCCAAAGCTCGTGTTTATGCCAGGCCCGCTTTATTGCTCGGGTGACGGCCTGCCAGAGGGTGCGGGTAAACCCATAATCCACCCAGACCACCACATCGACATTGCGCCATTTCACAGGCCGCGTGCGGTTGTAGTTACCGTCGAGCACCCAGTCTGGCGAAGCCTGTAGCGCCTGCGCCAGCTTTGCCTGAAACTCGTCGTCCGGCGTGCCCTGCCAGTTAGCCTGCCAGTAGAGTCTGTCCATCTCGATACAGGGAATAGACAGCGCGGTCGCAATCTGCTTCGCCAGCGTGCTTTTTCCGCTCCCGCTGGTACCGATGACGTTAATTTTCACCTCAACCTCCCTGTATTTACGAAAATGTGACCAAATGATAGCGTTTTCATCCTGTTAACGAAACGCTATTTCAGCATGACAATTTTTCCAGAGAGACGATCTCCCTCTTGCAGTTTGGCTTATGTCATTTATTTAAGCCGATTCAAAATAACACTCACTAAAATATTTTCAATTTTATTACATTCGACAACATTAACAGATTAAAAATAATGAATGCCGGGTATTTCGGAGAGTCTCAATTTCAGCGAGAATATATCCAGACCGTTATTAAAATAATCACACTTATCTTGCCGGAGCGCTTTCCGGGCTTTTTTATTCTTGCACAACATCATGGAGTTACTCATGAGGCGTAACACCCCCGTTACACAAAACGAGTATTTGCTTAACGCCGGTTCGACGTTAATGTCCACTACCGATATAAAAAGTCATATTACCTATGCTAACTCGGCTTTTATAGAGGCCAGCGGATATAAAGAAGAGCATCTTCTGGGGGAGCCGCATAACCTCATCCGCCATCCCGACATGCCTGCCGAAGCGTTTGGCGACATGTGGTTTACCCTCCAGCAGGGTGAGACCTGGACAGGTCTGGTGAAGAACCGTCGTCATAATGGCGATCACTACTGGGTGCGGGCCAACGTGACGCCGGTCTGGCAGGGGGAATCCCTGACCGGCTATATTTCGGTGCGCAATATCCCCTCACGGGAGGAGATCGCGGCCAGTGAAAAACTGTATGCAAAAGTGCGTAATAACGAATTAAAACATCATCGTTTTTATAAAGGACTGTTCGTTCGGCGCGGTATATTTTCCTTTTTGTCGCTCTTTAAATGTCTCAGTACCGGAAAACGAATTCAGCTTGGTATTACTGTGACAGCATTACTTTCCTGCCTGGCGATGTATTTATTCCGCGATCGTCTCGTTCAGGCCGCCACTCTGGTGCTGCTTTTTTCTGCGCTGTCCTGTTATCTTCACGCGCAGATCGCCCGGCCGGTAAAATCCATTGTTCAACAGATGCAGCGCGTGGTTTCAGGACGTAAAACGGACTATTACCATTTTGACAGGATCGATGACATCGGGCTGATGATGCGCCTGGTGAATCAGTCTGGTTTAAACCTGAACTCGCTGGTTGATGATGTCGGGGCGCAAATCAGCGGTATTGGCACCATCAGCCAGCAGGTCGCGAAAGAAGGCGCGGCGCTGCAGGCGCGTTCTGAAGAAACCGCCGATTTCTTGCAGCAAACCGCATCTGCGGTTGAAGAGATCGCCAGCGCCGTGAAGCAGACGGCCGAAACCGCGAACGAGGCGATTCAAATGGCGGATCGCACCCGCGACAGCGCCCACTGCGGTGAAGCGATGATGAAAGAGACCATCGGTATGATGCAGTCCGTTTCGCAGGATAACGGCCAGATCGTCGATATTATCAGCGTTATCGATCGTATTGCCTTCCAGACCAATATTCTTGCGCTGAATGCCGCCGTGGAAGCGGCGCGCGCGGGTGAAGCCGGCCGCGGCTTTGCCGTGGTCGCGGCTGAGGTGCGCAATCTTGCGCAGCACTCCGCGACGGCGGCGAAAGAGATCAAAGCGCTGATCGAGAAAAACGTTGCCAGCGTCAACGCTGGCGTGGAGAAGGTGGGACAAACCGAATCACAGCTGACGGTTATGATCGACAACGTGCTGCGGGTCTCCTCCCTGATTAAGGAGATCGGTCACGCTACGCAGGAGCAAACCCAGGCGCTGACGCTCATCAACGCCTCCCTCTCCCGTATCGGCGCAATGACCCAGAGCAATACGGGGATGGTGGATAACGTCACTCACGCCGCGAATCACCTGACGCAGCGGACGACGCGCCTGAAGCAGGCAATTGCCGTTTTTGGCGGTTAGCCGTTCGGGTACTGCTCGTCGGTCACTTTTTCCAGCCATGTTACCGGGCTGCCGTTTACCGCTTCGGCGATGGCAATATGCGTCATCGCCGTTTGCGCACTTGCGCCGTGCCAGTGCTTCACGCCGGGTGGGATCCAGGCGATATCGCCCTGATTCAGGATTTCCGCCTCTTCGCCCCACGCCTGTAGCCAGCCGCGACCCTGCGTCACAATCAGCGTTTGTCCCAGGGGATGCGTATGCCAGGCCGTGCGCGCGCCCGGCTCAAAGGTTACGGTTGCCCCGCCGACGCTGGCAGGTTCGGTCGCCTGAAAGGGCGCGTCAATGCGAACATCCCCGGTGAACCAGGCTTCCGGTCCTCGTACTGAAGGTAATGAACCGCTGCGGATAATTTTCATCTTTTGCTCCTCGTTGACTGTTGCGTTAACAGTAGCGCAAAGCACTCCGCAGCATTAGGGTGCATAATCAGATAGGACACATGACTGAAACTCATAAATAGAACCGCGATGCTAAAAGATAATTTCAACGATCTGCTCTCCTTTATGGTGGTGGCCCGCGAGCGCAGCTTTACGCGCGCAGCGGCGCAGCTGGGCGTCTCGCAATCGGCACTGAGCCATGCGATGCGCAAGCTTGAAGCGCGATTAGACGTTCGCCTGTTAACCCGCACAACCCGCAGCGTGGTTCCGACACCCGCGGGTGAGCAGCTTTTTTCGCGCCTCAGCCCGCATCTGCTGGAGATCGAACAGGAACTCACGGCGCTTCGCAGCAGCCGCGACAAACCCGCAGGCGCTATCCGCATCGTCGCCGGCGAGCACGCGATGGACGCCGTGCTCTGGCCGGTACTGAAGGCTTTTATGCTGCAGTATCCTGACATTAACGTCGAAGTGACGGTCGACAATGGCCTGACAGATATCGTCGATGGCCGCTTCGACGCGGGGGTTCGCCTGGGTGAACAGGTGGCAAAAGACATGATTGCGGTGCGGATTGCGCCGGACATGCGCATGGCGGTCGTCGGCTCCCCGGATTACCTGGCTCGTTTTGGCGTGCCGCTCGTGCCGGAGCAGCTGGGTGAACACCGCTGTATCAATCTCCGCCTGCCCACCCGAGGGGGATTGTATGACTGGGAATTTGAGCGCGACGGGCGCGAGCTTCGCGTGCGGGTTGACGGACAGCTTACGCTGAATAACCTGTCGCAGCGCATCGACGCCGCGGAGAATGGTCTCGGATTAGCCTACGTGCCCGAGTCCTCGGTTCTGGACGCTCTGAATCAGGGACGGCTGGTCAGGGTCCTTGAATCGTGGTGCCCCACGTTTGAAGGATACCACCTCTATTATCCGAGCCGTCGGCAGCACACAACCGCGTTCAGGTTACTTCTCGATGCCCTGCAGCTGCAAAAATTTATACCATCTGGTAATAATTAAGAGAATCTGATGATTAAATAATCAACCCCGCCATTGTTTTGACTAAAAACTCATCACGTTTCAGCGTGTTGTGATCCCCGTCTGCTCTGACCACACGATTTCCTTCGACGTGCATCACTTTCGGCACGGTTATATTTTGCGTCGCTTATGAATTGCAGGTAGGATGCCTCGCCATGTTTCGCCTTATCCATACGCAGAATGACTGGGAAGGCGACATGTGTTTGCGCAGAAGCAATCGTTTGTATTGCGCTCTGCCAGGCAGGACTATCACGATAATGGTTCAGACAGGCAAACAGGTAACTCAATGAAAACAAGCAATAAAAGCGCAGCCGATCATCACGCTGCTAAACGTCGCTGGTTGAACTCCCACGAAGAGGGCTACCACAAAGCGATGGGCAACCGTCAGGTTCAAATGATCGCCATCGGCGGCGCTATCGGAACGGGTCTGTTTTTAGGTGCGGGTGCACGTCTGCAGATGGCTGGCCCGGCTCTCGCCCTGGTCTATCTGGTGTGCGGGATCTTCTCTTTCTTCATTCTCCGCGCGCTGGGCGAGCTGGTACTGCATCGCCCTTCCAGCGGCAGCTTCGTCTCTTACGCCCGTGAATTCCTCGGTGAAAAAGCCGCTTACGTCGCGGGCTGGATGTACTTCGTCAACTGGGCGATGACCGGTATCGTCGACATCACCGCCGTTGCGCTGTATATGCACTACTGGGGCGCGTTTGGCGATGTGCCGCAGTGGGTCTTTGCGCTTGGCGCCCTGGCGATTGTCGGCACCATGAACATGATCGGCGTGAAGTGGTTCGCGGAGATGGAGTTCTGGTTTGCGCTGGTTAAAGTGCTGGCCATCGTGGTGTTCCTGGTCGTGGGTACCGTCTTCCTCGGCAGCGGTAAGCCGCTGGATGGCAATGCCACCGGCTTCCACCTGATAACCGATAACGGCGGATTCTTCCCGCACGGTCTGCTGCCTGCGCTGGTGCTGGTTCAGGGCGTCGTGTTCGCCTTCGCCTCCATCGAGCTGGTGGGCACCGCAGCAGGTGAATGTAAAGATCCGCAGACGATGGTGCCAAAAGCCATCAACAGCGTGATCTGGCGTATCGGTCTCTTCTACGTCGGCTCCGTGGTGCTGCTGGTGCTGCTGCTGCCGTGGAACGCCTATCAGGCGGGTCAGAGTCCATTCGTCACCTTCTTCTCGAAGCTGGGCGTGCCGTACGTGGGCAGCATCATGAACATCGTGGTCCTGACCGCAGCGCTCTCCAGCCTGAACTCCGGCCTCTACTCGACCGGTCGTATCCTGCGCTCCATGTCCATGGGCGGTTCTGCGCCGAAGTTCATGTCCAAGATGAGCAAGCAGCACGTGCCGTACGCCGGTATTCTGGCGACGCTGGTGGTCTATGTCTTCGGCGTGTTCCTGAACTATCTGGTGCCGTCTCAGGTATTCGAAATCGTTCTGAACGTGGCGGCACTGGGGATTATCGCGTCCTGGGGCTTTATCGTGGTCTGCCAGATGCGTCTGCGCAAAGCGATTAAAGAAGGAAAAGCTGCTGACGTCAGCTTTAAGCTGCCTGGCGCACCGGTGACCTCCTGGCTCACCCTGCTCTTCCTGTTCAGCGTGCTGGTGCTGATGGCGTTCGACTACCCGAACGGCACCTACACCATCGCGACCATTCCGCTGCTGGCCGTGCTGCTGATTGCGGGCTGGTTCGGCGTGCGTAAACGCGTTCATGAAATTCACAGCACCGCGCCGGTTCATCCTGACGATGAAAAACACGACGCCCCGCTGGTAGAAGAAACCTCGCGTTAATAAAAAAGCCGGGTGGCGGCTTCGCCTTACCCGGCCTACATTTCATGGTTTTGTAGGCCCGGTAAGCGGCAGCGCCACCGGGCAATCCCATCTTACAGAGCAATACGCATCACATCGTCAGGCTGGGTGGCTTCCTGCTGGCGGGTAGATTTCTGTTTCACCGTCACGTACAGGGTTTTGCCATCCGCAGAGAGCGCCAGGCTGTTCGGGTAGACCGGCGTGTCGAAGGTTTTCGTCACCTTATATGTTTTCCCATCAATGACGCTCACCTTACCGGCTTCACGGTGCGTCACGTAGGCTTCATTGCGGGCCGGGTTAAACAGGACCGCCAGGGATTCCGGCGCGGCGATTTTCTCGATCACGCTACCGTCTTTCAGGCTCACCACCAGCACTTCCGGCTGTTTTGAATCGGTCAGGAATGCGCGCTGACCGGCAGTGTCGAGGCTCAGGTTCAGGTAGAAGTGCTCTTTACCGTCATCCTGCACCTTTTTACGGGCAATAATTTTATTGCTGGCCGTATCAATCGTCACCAGTTCGCCGTCCGCATTCGTGGTGTACAGACGTTTCGCCTGCGCATCCAGCGCCAGGCCGGTGCTGTAGGTGCCCGTATTGGCAATGGTTTCTTTCAGCTTCAGCGTGGCGCCATCCACCACCCAAATCACGCTCTCTTTACCGACACCGGTAATGTAAATCGTGTTGCTCGCGTCATCTGCCACCAGCTGGCGCGGCTGCAGCGGTTTGACGGTTTCGCTGCGCTGACGCCCGTCCAGCACCAGTCGCCCTTTTACGTCACCCGTTTTTGCATCAATCGCGGTTACCGCGCCGTTGATCGTATTGCCGAACCACAGCGTTTGAGTCGCCTTGTCAAAGGTGGCACCAAAGGGTTTCAGATCGCTATGGATTGCCTGCGTCACGTCCAGCGTGACCGGATCAAGACGGTAGACAACCCCGCCCTTGTCGGTTTTACGGCTTTGCGAGGTGGCCACCCACAGCGCATTCTCCTGCTGGCTCACGGCCATTTCATACGCCCCTTTGCCCACCGCTTTACGCAGTACCTCTTCGGCGGCATGCACCTGGAACGTCCCGGCAAGCAGTAAAGTGGCAGACAGCAGCGACAGGCTCAGACGCGGCGAGCACAGTTGACGTAAAGACATATCAATTCCTTTTCTGAAAAGTGGGGTTGGGCTGACATCACTTCCGGCAGACAACGTCATGGCATTGTCTTTTGATAATGAGAATAGTAATCATTAATGTGTTAAATGTGGAGTTTTTCTTTCCCGCTTCGCCTTCCATTAACGCAATGTGCGGTTATAGTTTTCAAAACTTTTACAAAACCTTTAACATATATGGACATGTTCCATTTGGTTCGTTTATACACCACAACCGGTTTTATTCATGAAAATCATTTCTGCCCGTAAGGCTTCTCTCCCGCTGCTGCTGGTTCCTGTTATTTTTGCGCCGCTCACCGCCGTGAGCGCAGAGGAACAGACCATGATCGTCAGCGCCACGCCGCAAACCGTATCGGAGCTCGATACTCCGGCCGCGGTCAGCGTCGTCAATGGCGACGATATGCGCCAGGCCGCGCCCCGCATTAACCTGTCTGAATCCCTTGGCAGCGTACCCGGGCTGCAAATTCAGAACCGTCAAAACTACGCCCAGGATCTCCAGCTTTCGATGCGCGGATTTGGCGCCCGCTCAACCTTCGGGGTGCGCGGTATCCGTATGTACGTCGACGGTATTCCAGCCACCATGCCGGACGGACAGGGCCAGACCTCCAACATCGACCTTTCCAGCGTGGAGAGCGTTGAAGTCCTGCGCGGTCCCTTCTCTGCCCTGTACGGCAACGCCTCTGGCGGCGTAATCAACATCAACACCCAGACCGGGCAGCAGCCGCCGACCATTGAAGCCAGCAGCTATTACGGCAGTTACGGGACCTGGCGCTATGGCATGAAAGCCACCGGCGCGATGGGTGACGGCACCCACGCCGGGGACGTGGATTACACCGTCTCCACCACCCGCTTCACCACCAAAGGCTACCGCGACCACAGCGGCGCGCGTAAAAATCTCGCTAACGCCAAACTGGGTGTACGGATTGACGACGCCAGCAAGCTGACGCTGATTTTCAACAGCGTGGACATGAAGGCCAACGATCCGGGTGGACTGAATTATCAGGAGTGGCGTGACAACCCGCGTCAGTCGCCGCGCGGCGATCAGTACAACACCCGTAAGACCATCAAGCAGACCCAGGCCGGCCTGCGCTACGATCGCCAGCTCAGCGCTCAGGACGACCTGAGCGTGATGATGTACGCCGGCGAGCGTGAAATGACGCAGTACCAGTCGATTCCGTATCAGCCGCAGCTAAAAGCCACTCACTCCGGCGGGGTGATTGATATGCAGCGCCACTATCAGGGCGTGGACACTCGCTGGACACACCGCGGCGAGCTGCTGGTTCCGGTGACCTTCACCACCGGTCTGAACTACGAAAACATGAGCGAAGACCGTCGCGGATACGAGAACTTCGTGATGCGCAACGGCGTGCCGGACTACGGCGTCAAAGGCGATAAACGTCGTGACGAACGCAACCTGATGTGGAACGTCGATCCTTACCTGCAAACGAGCTGGCAGCTGACGCAGAAACTCTCTGTCGATGCGGGTGTTCGCTACAGTTCGGTTTGGTTTGATTCCAACGACCATTACGTTACGCCGGGCAACGGCGATGACAGCGGTGACGCGAGCTACCACAAGTGGCTCCCGGCGGGCGCCGTGAAGTATGCGGTGACGGATGCGTGGAACCTCTACGCTGCCGCAGGGCGTGGCTTTGAAACGCCAACCATCAACGAGCTCTCCTATCGCGCCGATAACCAGGGCGGTCTGAATATTGGCCTGAAGCCGTCCACGAATAATACGTATGAAGTGGGCAGCAAAACCCGCATCGGCAACGGCCTGCTGACGGCGGCGTTGTTCCGCACCGATACGGATGACGAGATCGTGGTGGACTCCAGTTCCGGCGGCCGTACAACCTATAAAAATGCCGGGAAAACCCGTCGTCAGGGTGTCGAAGTTTCCCTGGATCAGCAGTTCGCGGAGAACTGGAAGCTGAAGATGGCGTGGACGTACCTGGATGCCACCTACCGGACTAACGTCTGCAGCGACGCAGACTGTAACGGTAACCGTATGCCGGGGATTGCGCGCAACATGGGCTTCGCCTCGTTTGGCTGGCAGCCGGAGGAAGGCTGGTATGCGGGGACAGACGTGCGCTACATGAGCGATATCATGGCCGACGACGAAAACACCGCGAAAGCGCCGTCCTATACGGTAGTCGGGCTGAATACCGGGTATAAATTTAACTACGGCAACTGGGGAATGGACGTCTTTGGCCGCGTCGATAACCTGTTCGACAAAGAGTACGCGGGCTCGGTAATTGTCAACGAGTCCAACGGTCGTTATTACGAGCCTGCACCAGGCCGAAACTATGGCGTCGGACTGTCGGTCTCTTATCGCTTCGAGTAAGCAAAAAGAAAAGTTTATTTTATAAATGAAATAACCCTCCTGATGGCATTAAGCCATCAGGAGTTATTCACCAGATAAATAATTAGCGGCGGTATATAGTCGCTCTAATAAATAATCTCTCAGTTAAAATATTGTCGCTGTAAAAGAGAATCTGCTTCATCAATCAACTTATCAATCGCCTTCTGGCTCGCATCAACATCTCTCCGCTCAAGGGCCGAAAGCAGCTCGTCATAGTGATACGTTGCCGTTTTGATGTCGTTAAGTTCGTGATGCAGGTAGTTCATGCAGGGCCCGATGCGGACCCATAGCTGTTCAATTAAGGCATTAAGCGTAGGCATTTCCGCATACTGATAAAGCGTAAACCTGAAGATACGATTCGCATGCAATGCCTGCTGAACGTTTCCATTGCGCATGGCCTCATGGAAAGCCTCTGACATTTTGCGCAACGCCTCCAGCTTGCCGTCTGACATCTTCTGGCATGCTGCGGCGACCGCCATTGGCTCAAGCTGTTTTCTGATGGCGTTAATCTCGTTATAACGCTCCAGCGTCACTTCAGGGACCAGAAATGCCTGTGCGGGCGTGGCGTGAAGCGCGCCTGAGGAGACCAGGCGCAACAGCGCTTCGCGGACCGGCGTAATACTGGTGCCTAATTTATCAGCAATCTCTTTCGTAATCAGTCGTGCTCCTGGTTTGAGAGAGCCTGTAATTAACGCCCCTTTCAAACTGTGTTCAACCTGCATGGTAAGGCTAACCCTTTGGGCTTTTTCTAAGTGATCCAAATCAAGCATGTGGAATTCCTGTAGCTAAAACTTAATGCTATTTTTAAACGCCAGTTTTAATAAAACGGCGCCGGTACGATATATCCTGTATCGTCATGCCTGGTGGTGGGAAGTACAAAAAACAGCAAAAAAAGTAAACGTCATTTTTTTTATCGTTTTCGGGCTCATCGGGGATGATGGCGCGAAAAGTCATGTCCAGTAATTAAAGACAATATATCGTATCTTCACAAATAAATATGGCGGGAAACCCCGCCATATTGCGCTTTATTTATTGTCACTCGCGACGCGAATCACGACTTTGCCGAAGTTTCGTCCTTCCAGCAGGCCAATGAGCGCCTCGGGGGCGTTTTCCAGCCCGTCCGTGACCTGTTCGCGATAGTGGATTTTTCCCTCCTGCACCCAGCGCCCCATCTCTTCCTGGAACTCATGGATGCGATGTCCATAGTCCTGGCCGATGATAAAGCCCTGCATCCGAATGCGTTTCTTGAGAAGGGTCGCCATCAGAAGCGGCAGGCGGTCTGGCCCGTCAGGCAGGCCCGTCGCGTTGTAGCCGCTCACCAGGCCACACACCGGCACGCGCGCGGAGGTGTTCAGCAGGGGCAGCACGGCGTCAAACACTTTCCCGCCGACGTTTTCATAGTAGACATCAATGCCGTTCGGGCAGGCCTGCTTGAGCTGGTCGGCAAAATCCGCCGCGTGGTGATCCAGACACTCGTCAAACCCGAGCACCTCAACGGCATGGCGGCATTTCTCTGCGCCACCGGCGACGCCGACCACCCGGCAACCTTTGATTTTGCCGATCTGCCCAACCGTCGCGCCAACCGGGCCGGTCGCCGCAGCCACCACCAGCGTTTCACCCGCTTTCGGTTGCCCGATATCCAGCAGCCCCATATAGGCGGTAAAGCCCGGCATACCCAGTACGCCCAGCGACCAGGAAGGATGAGACGGATTTCCGCCCAGCTTCACCAGGCCGCTGCCGTCCGAGAGTTCATACTCCTGCCAGCCGCTGTAGCCCAGCACCCATTCACCGGCTTTGTAGTCGGGATGGTTTGACTGTTCAACGCGGCTGACCGTTCCCCCCACCATCACCGCACCGAGCTCAACCGGCGGTGAATAGGATGGCGCGTCGCTCATGCGACCCCGCATATAAGGATCCAGCGACAGCCAGACGGTACGAAGCAAAAGCTGCCCAGCCCCTGGTTCCGGAACAGGCTGCGTTTCCAGACGAAAATTTTCCGCGACCGGTGCGCCCTGTGGACGAGAGGCCAGCACCCAGCGGCGGTTATGCGAAACAGAGTGATTCATCAGGATCTCCTTCTGGTACAAATGTCATTACAGCCTGGCTCACGTTCGGCGTTATCGCATTAGCATTACGAGCCAGACTGGTTAAGCCGTACAACCAGATAGATGCAGGATTCGTTCGTCTCGTTGATGAACCGGCAGTCATTAGGCGGCCCCAGCTCCAGACAGTCTCCGGCGCGCATCTCGTGGCGGGTGTCGCCCTCCTGAAACACCAGCTCACCGGACTGCAGCCAGATAAGCTGACGCGCCAGCGCGTAAGAAGAGGCCGGCATCGGAACATCGCTGCCCGCAGGCAGTTCAACCTGAACCAGGTCGATGGGCAGATCGGTACGGGGGGAAACATGGCGGCGGAGGTAGTGCGTCTGCGGGTCGCGCCAGACGGGCTGATTTGCCAGGCGCAGCAGCTTGCCCTCCTGCATTTCGGCCCGGGCAATCAGCGTTGACATGCTGATGCCAAACGCGCCCGACAGGCGGGCAAGCAAGGTGGCTGTCGGGCTACTGTCCCCGCGCTCGATTTTATGGATCATGGCGCGGGAGACGCCTGCCCGGTCCGCCAGCTCGCTCAGGGACCACCCGCGAGACTCGCGTTCAAGGCGAATTCTTGCGCTAATCCGTTGATTCATTGTGTCTGTTATGGTGTTCATGACGTCATACTATAGTGTATGAACGGCAATTCAATGGGCTTTTGATAACAAAAAAATATGGCTTATGCCGTAGCGATCGGGCGATACAGTTGTGTAATATCGTAGCCATAACGTAATACTATAGTGAACAACACACAGAGGCTTCATCATGATCGTTCGTCATGCCTGCAAAGAAGACTGCGCTGCGATAGGCGAGATTTACAACCACGCGGTGCTGCACACTGCCGCGATCTGGAACGATAAAACCGTCGATACCGATAACCGCATCGCCTGGTTTGAGGCGCGCTCGCTTGCGGGCTACCCGGTTCTGGTGAGCGAGGAAGACGGCGTAATCACCGGCTACGCCTCTTTCGGCGACTGGCGCGCCTTTGACGGCTTCCGTCATACGGTTGAGCACTCGGTCTACGTCCACCCGGCCCATCAGGGCAAGGGGATTGGCCGCACGCTGATGAAGGCGCTGATTAACGAGGCCCGCGCCATCGGTAAACACGTGATGGTGGCCGGGATTGAAGCGCAAAACCATGCCTCGATACACCTCCACGAAACGCTCGGCTTTGTGACGACGGGACAAATGCCGCAGGTGGGAACCAAGTTTGGCCGCTGGCTGGACTTAACCTTTATGCAGCTGCAGCTGGACGAGCGCAGCGACCCGGACGCGATCCCATGAATCAGTCACTGACGCTGGCGTTTCTGGTGGCGGCGGGTATTGGCCTGGTGGTGCAAAACACCCTGATGGTGCGTATCACCCAGTCCTCCTCCACCATTCTTATCGCGATGCTGCTGAATTCGCTGGTCGGCATCGTGCTGTTTGTCAGCATTCTGCTGCTGAAACAGGGCGTCGCCGGGTTCAGCGAGCTCGCCGCAACGGTGCGCTGGTGGACGCTTATCCCGGGACTGCTGGGGTCGTTTTTTGTGTTTGCCAGCATCAGCGGCTATCAGAACGTTGGCGCGGCGACGACCATCGCCGTACTGGTGGCAAGCCAGCTGATTGGCGGGCTGGTGCTGGACGTGCTGAGGAGCCAGGGCATCCCGCTGCGCGCCCTGATCGGCCCGGTGTGCGGCGCGGTGATGCTGGTGGTCGGGGCCTGGCTGGTGGCGCGACGCCAGTTTTGATGGTTACAGTATGGTGCCGCCTTTCGTCAGCTGTTCCTCACGCGCGTCCATCTCCTCTTTATGCTGCTTACCGTGGTGCGAAATCGCGGTGCGCAGACGCTGCTGCTGAGTGTAGCGCTCTTCACGGCTGAGCTCTGCATCATCGCTTAATTCGATCAGCAGTTCGTTCATGTGGGTAATCACGCTCTCTTCGATGGCGGCATCGACGCGGGCGATAACTTCGTTTAAATGTGACATTGTCACTCCTCATTATGTGCCCGGTGGCGCTACGCTTACCGGGCCTACAGGTGCCAAATGTAGGCCGGGTAAGGCGGAGCCGCCACCCGGCTAAAAAGGCTTAGTTCAGCTTCGCTTTTGAGAAATCGCTGCCCATCAGGCTTACGCTGTACCCGCTCACGTTGCTGCGGGTCGCGTAGAACGTTTTCCCGTTTGCGAGCGCAATCCACGGTGCCTGCTGATAGAAAATCTCCTGCGCCTGGCCATAGAGCTTGGCGCGCTCAGCCGGGCTGCTGGTCAGCTTCGCTTTTTGTACCAGGGCATCATACCCCTTATCGCACCAGCGCGCGGCGTTTGAGCCGGTTTTAATGCTGTTGCAGCCGAGCAGCACATCGGCAAAGTTGTCCGGGTCGCCGTTGTCGGACATCCAGCCAAACAGCGCGGAGTCATGCTCGCCTTTACGCATTCCGGAGAGATATTCGCCCCACTCGTAAGAGACAATTTTGGCCTTCACGCCGACTTTTGCCCAGTCGCTCTGGATCATCTCCGCGATACGACGCGAATTCGGGTTATACGGACGCTGCACCGGCATTGACCACAGCGTGACTTCCGCGCCCTTCTCCAGACCCGCCTGCTTCAGCAGGGCTTTCGCTTTTTCAGGATCGTAGCTGTAGTCCTTCAGGTCTTTATTGAAGCCCAGCATATTTGGCGGGATCGGTGATTTTGCCACCGCGCCCGATCCCATAAACACCGCATTAACGATGGCCTTCTTGTCAGTCGCGTAGTTGAGCGCCTGACGCACCAGCACGTTATCAAACGGTTTTTTCTCGGTATTAAACGCCAGATAACCAACGTTCAGCGCATCGACCGAGTGCAGCGTCAGGTCTTTGTTGTTTTTGATGGCGTCAAACTGAACCGGGGATGGCGCAGGAATGATCTGGCACTCGTTGGTCTGCAGCTTCGCCAGGCGGGTTTCCACGTTTGGCGTAATGGAGAAGATGAGATGCTTAGTCGGCACCTCGCCTTCCCAGTAGTTCGGGTTCGCGACGTAGCGGATCAGAGAATCCACTTTATACTGCTGCAGCACGTAAGGCCCTGTACCAATCGGCCAGGTGTCCACGTTTTCAGGCGTGCCTTTTTTCAGCATCGCGTCGGCGTATTCCGCGGAGAGAATCGAGGCGAAATCCATCCCCCAGTCGGCCAGAAACGCGGCGTTGGGTTCGCTGAGTGTGAACTGGACGTGGTAGTCATCGACCTTTTTCACGTCCTGGATCAGCTTATCGAGACCCACATCGTTAAAGTATTCGTAGTTGCCCTGCGACACGTTGTGGTACGGGTGTTTAGGGTCTTTCTGGCGCATGACCGAGAAAATAACGTCATCGGCATTAAAATCGCGCGTCGGTTTGAAGTATTTGTTGCTGTTGAACTTCACCCCTTTACGCAGGGTAAAGGTATAGGTCTTGCCGTCCGGGGAGATTGTCCAGGACTCCGCCAGCGACGGCACCGGAGTATTTTTCACCGGGTCGAAATTGATCAGGCGGTTATATAGCACCTGAGAGCTGGCCACAAAAGACGGGCCAGAGCTGGCGATTTGTGGGTTGAAGGACTCGGGGGAGGCTTCTGAACAGTAAATAAGGGTGTCGTTGTTTGCCGCCCATGCGGCACCGGCTGGTAACAGCGCGCTCAGCGCAAGGGCGAGCAGTGTTTTCCCTGTAGACATGGTTATAACCCTGACAGTTTTATTATATAGGACAGTAATAACAGCACAGGCGTTTTGACCTGGCAAATAACGAAACACTATCAGGTTATTCTAAAGCCGCGGTTTTTGCTGTTTTAACCGCCAGCCCCCAGAAAGACGATTTGTCTTAAGGAAGTTGCGATTAAGTGGTCCGCAGCTCCCGATATGACGCCCCAAACCGTCCTTTATCGACGTCCTGTGGCTCAATTTTCCAATTTTCAGCCCAAAATCGTCTCTTCGTGGCTGATTTTGGC
>NZ_JBMKHT010000052.1:0-26652 GCF_049238165.1 Enterobacter cloacae complex sp. IR5422
CGTAATGAATTACGCATGTTCACTCAGAGACTTGGTATTCATTTTTCGTCCGAGGACGTTAAGAATCCATGTCACTTTGAGTGCCCACACAGATTGTCTGATAAATTGTTAAAGAGCAGTGCAACGCGGCTTTCGCTCACCGTTGCGAGGTGGCGTATATTACGCTTTCCTCTTTCAGAGTCAACCCGTTATTTCAGGATTTTTTCTCTTCAACCGACCGGGCTGTTTGTGAAGAGATTCACATCCGCCGTGCCGATGGAGGCGCATTATAGGGATCCCAATTTTTAGCACAAGTATTTTTTAGATCTTTTTTTTCGACTGCTGATTTTCCGCGCTTTTCGCTGAAATCCCGCCCGATCTGCTTAAATATTGACGTATTTTGCCTTGCCTCGATCGACGAATACGATCAAAGTCTTCTGTATAGCGCTCATTCTCAGAGGTAGTTATGTCTGCAGTATTACGTCCTTATAAAGATCTGTTCCCCAAACAAGGCGATCGCGTGATGATCGACGCCAGTAGTGTGGTCATTGGTGATGTCCGACTGGCCGATGACGTTAGTATCTGGCCACTCGTTGCCATCAGGGGAGACGTTAACTATGTGTCTATTGGCGCGCGAACCAATATTCAGGACGGTAGCGTTCTGCACGTCACGCACAAATCGTCCTATAACCCGGAAGGCAATCCCCTCATTATTGGAGAAGATGTCACCGTCGGCCATAAAGTCATGCTTCACGGCTGCACTGTCGGAAATCGCGTACTTGTTGGCATGGGGTCGATTTTACTGGATGGCGTCATAGTAGAAGATGACGTGATGATTGGCGCCGGTAGCCTGGTCCCGCAGAACAAACGGCTGGAGAGCGGCTATCTCTATCTGGGAAGCCCGATAAAACAGATCCGCCCCCTGAAGGAGGCGGAGATCGAAGGATTAAAATACTCGGCAAACAACTACGTAAAATGGAAGAATGATTATTTGGATCAGGATAGCCAAACCCAGCCCTGATCGTCTTCCTGCTGTTCGCGGATTAAATCGCTGGCTTCCTCTTCGAGATCCCAGCGGTTTTCACAAAATACGGCTATCGGGTCTGTGCCGCCAAAACGATGCAATAGCGTTTCCCCGTGGATGGCACAGGTAAGCTGCATACCCTGCACCAGCACCGGAAAACAGACCGCTTGCTTATGCTCATCCCAGCTCTCTCTGTCCGGGAAATGAATAGCCTGATTCACGCCGAAAGCTCCTGCTTTAGCTTTTCAATGACTGGCTCGACTGAAGGCAGCACCCCGTGCCAGAGCAGTACAGCATGCGCAGCCTGCCCCACCAGCATTCCCAGCCCATCGGCTAACTGTTTCGCGCCGTGTTGTTCACACCAGTTCAGGAAAGGCGTCTTACCTTTCTGATAGAACATGTCATAGAAGTACATATGCGCACTGACCAACGAAGCGGGGATCGCCGGGATCTCGCCACTGATGCCGCTGGATGTGGCATTAATGACAAGATCGAACTCATGTTCAGCAAGATCGTCAAGCGCTACCGCGCTCACGCTGCCGGTATGCGCAAACAACGCCGCCAGCGCTTCTGCCCGGGAAAAGGTTCTGTTAGTAATGGTCACTGAACAGTCCAGGGAAAGCAGAGGCAACAGAACGCCCCTCGATGCACCACCCGCGCCAATCAGCAGAACCCGGAATCCGGGTTTGATAAAGGAGAGTCTTTCCAGATCGCTAAGTAAACCAATCCCGTCGGTGTTGTCACCCAGAAGGCGTCCATCCTCAAGCCATTTTAGAGTATTGACTGCCCCTGCAAGTGAAGCGCGCTCGGACAGCTCATCTGCACGTTCGAATGCTTCTTCTTTAAACGGGACCGTCACATTTGCGCCTTTACCCCCCGCTGCGAAAAAGGCCTCCAGCGTTGGGATAAAGGCATCCACTGGCGCCAGTACGCGCCCATAGGGATGATCTATCTGCAGCTGCTCCGCGAATTGCTGATGAATCCACGGTGACTTGCTGTGTGCAATCGGATTACCAAAAACAGCATAGGTTTCCATGAGATTACCCCTGGCGAAAACGTTCGCCGGTCAAAGCGTCGCGAATCTCAGACGGATTCAGGCGCCCTCCCGTTTCACCAACAGCGACAGGGAAGTCATTCCCGAACTGCGCCAGCACTTCTTCAGTTGTCCGACAAGGCGGCTGCCCGGTCAGGTTGGCGCTGGTTGAGACCAGTGGTTTACCAAATGCCAGGCACAGCTCCACCACCAGCGGATGGTCAGTGACGCGAACGGCAAGGGAGTCAAAGCGCCCGGTTAACCAGCGCGGCGTTGTAGGCTGAGCCGGGAAGACGAAGGTTACTGGTCCAGGCCATGCGGAGAAGATTGTCTCGCGCTGTGCCGGTGTCAGCATAGAATCATCAATATAGGGTTTAAGCTGCTCGTAATTCGCAGCGATCAAAATCAGCCCTTTCTCGACGGGTCTTTGTTTCAGAGTAAGCAGACGGCTCACCGCCGTTTCGCTGTCAGGATCGCAACCGACCCCAAAAACAGCTTCAGTTGGATAGGCGATGACTTCTTCATTTTTCAGTACGTCCACGGCATGCGCAATGGAGCCTGATGGCAGGTTATTATTCACTATTTTGATCCGCCGTAACCGGCTTTCCACATTGTTTACTGGCGCAGAAGCGTTTCATGCCTTGCGCGGTTTTCTTCTCTATCAGTAGCGGATAATTGCAATGAGGGCAGATTCCCGCTACCGGCTTAAAATTGATAACGAACTGGCAGTCAGGGTAGCGATCGCACGAATGGAAAGTCTTACCATAACGGGAGCGGCGCTGTACCAGCTGACCTCGCTGACACTGAGGGCATGAGATTGCCGTTTCATCAGGCTTATCAATTTGTTCCGTATGTTCACATTCCGGGTAGCGGCTACATCCAATAAACATACCGAAACGTCCCTGACGTAGCGCGAGTTCGCCACCGCAGAGAGGGCAAAGCTGTCCCTCCAGAATTTTAACGATATGTCCATCCGCCTGGCTTTTCAGAGGACGAACATAATCGCATTCCGGATAGTGAGAACAACCGAGAAACGGGCCGTGTTTCCCGGACCGAATAACAAGTTCAGCCCCGCACTGCGGGCAGGGCTCGTTTTTATGCACCGTGAATAGTGCTGATTTGGCCATAACAACTCTTGGTGCTGCACATTGAATTAGTGCAGCATACCTTCATTCACTTCAAAGAGTAATTCTTCCATTTGCTGATAGGCATTTTCACAGCCCGGGATATTAAACAGAACCATCAGGATCACCCATTTGAGATCTTCCAGTTCAAATTCTGCGGTATCCAGCGCCATGACGCGCTCTATCACCATTTCTCTCGTTTCGAGGTTTAGCACCTGAATCTGCTCAAGGAATAAAATGAATCCCCGGCAGCTGGCGTCCAGCCGTTCACACTCTTCAGCGGTATAAATGCGTACTGACAATGGGTCAGAAGCAAGCTGCATCGGTTCGGCAAGGCCTTCCTGATAATCAGCCAGTTTTTCCAGCCACATCAACGCATTGTAGATATCTTCCCGCTCAAATCCCGCATCGGTAAGATCCTG
Organism: Enterobacter cloacae complex sp. IR5422; assembly: GCF_049238165.1. Taxonomy (NCBI): domain Bacteria; kingdom Pseudomonadati; phylum Pseudomonadota; class Gammaproteobacteria; order Enterobacterales; family Enterobacteriaceae; genus Enterobacter; species Enterobacter cloacae complex sp. IR5422. The sequence continues at coordinate 3,583 of NZ_JBMKHT010000052.1, forward strand.
TGTCAACTTGTCCTGATCCACTCGCATTTCTGCTTCGTTATGGATGTAAGTCTCAAACAAATACATCAGTACGTCGAACATGGCATGCCCTCCTTAATCGGACATAGCCGCCGGGTACAGCTGCGATCCACCCTGCTAACTCCAGTTCGAGTAGCTGTGCTACCGTTACTGGCACAGGTTGGCCGGCACGTTCAGCGACAACGTCAACAGGTGTTACCTCATCTCCTACGTTAGCCAGGAGCTTGGGAAATGGCAATGCCACCTTTCCCTGATCTGATGAATATTGTCGCTTTTCGGGATCTTCCTGCAGCCATTGCAGCCCATATTGCAAATTTTCAAGAATGTCCGCGACTTCCGTTACCGGTGTTGCCCCCTGCTTAATCAGCCAGTGCGGTCCCTCGCATCCGGGATTACCTATCGGGCCGGGCAAGGCGAAGACTTCTCGCCCCTGTTCGAGCGCGCACCGTGCCGTGACCAGCGAACCGCTTCGCCGCGCGGCTTCAACGACCAGCACGCCTTTGCTAAGGCCGCTGATGATGCGATTACGACGCGGAAAGTTTGCCGGTCGGGGCTGCGCGGAAAGCGGAAACTCAGACACTATCGCGCCGTCAGACTCAATAAGCCGCATCGCCAATGCCTGATGCCGACGTGGATAAATACTAAAAAGACCGTTTCCCAGCACCGCGACACTTCGTCCTTTTACTGACAGCGCCGCGCTGTGGGCAACGCCGTCAATACCACAGGCCAGCCCGCTGGTGATCGTGAAACCACTTTGTGAAAGTTGTTCGCACAGGATTTTCCCCCACCGCTCGCCGTACCATGACGGCGCACGACTGCCTACCACCGCCAGCTGAACGGTATTAAGCGCCTCAGGGTTACCTTTTATGAATAATGCTCCGGGATAATCAGGGATCGTGCGGAGCAAAGGGGGATAAAGGGGATGGTTGGCCGTTAATAGATGATGACCCGGCTGCTCAAGCCATATCAGGCTACGTTCCAGCTCACTCTCATTGAGCGCAACGAACCGTTCAGCCTGCTTTGCTGTCAGCCCAGCATTTCGTAAGACAAGCGTGTCGATGCCTTCCTGCCTCTGCAGTCGTGCAGCCGCTTCCACCATGACATCACCACACAAAGAACCTGTGTGCATGAGCCGTAGCCAAATCTCGGTAGATGTCATCCTTTCCCCTGCCATAAGCGGTCTCCGCAATCATTGCGATTGGTCACTGATGCTGTCAATCGATGGGGGATTTGTCTAGAATAGAGGGTGTATTCTTATCAACTCCTGAACACGACTCTGGAAATTTATGGCAGTTTTGCAAGTATTACATATTCCGGACGAGCGCCTTCGCATCGTCGCTGAACCGGTTAAAGAAGTGAATGCAGAAATCCAGCATATCGTTGATGATATGTTCGATACCATGTACGCCGAAGAAGGCATTGGCCTGGCGGCAACGCAGGTGGACATTCACAAGCGTATTATCGTGATCGACGTTTCTGAGAATCGCGATGGCCGTCTGGTGCTGATCAACCCAGAGCTGCTTGAAAAGAGTGGCGAAACCGGTATTGAGGAAGGCTGTCTGTCTATTCCAGAACAGCGTGCGTTAGTGCCGCGTGCTGAGAAAGTGAAAATTCGCGCTCTGGATCGTGACGGTAATCCGTTCGAACTGGAGGCAGATGACCTGCTGGCGATTTGTATTCAGCATGAGATGGATCACCTGGTCGGTAAACTGTTTATCGATTATCTCTCGCCGCTGAAACAGCAGCGTATTCGTCAGAAAGTAGAGAAACTGGATCGTTTGCGTTCTCGCGCATAACGTCCCACCGGATACAAGGATCATCGTGTCTAAATCACTACGTATTATCTTCGCGGGAACCCCTGATTTTGCAGCGCGTCATCTTGACGCGCTGTTATCGTCTGGTCACCAGATTGTTGGCGTCTTTACCCAACCGGACCGTCCTGCTGGTCGCGGCAAAAAACTGATGCCGAGCCCGGTCAAGGTGCTGGCAGAAGAGCATGGGCTTCCTGTTTTCCAGCCCGCATCGCTGCGCCCGCAGGAAAATCAGCAGCTGGTTGCTGACCTGAATGCCGACGTAATGGTGGTGGTGGCTTACGGTTTAATTTTGCCAAAAGCCGTGCTCGATATGCCGCGCCTGGGTTGCATCAACGTTCATGGGTCCCTGCTCCCACGCTGGCGTGGTGCAGCACCTATCCAGCGCGCGCTGTGGGCGGGTGATGCCGAAACGGGCGTTACCATCATGAAGATGGACGTAGGTTTAGACACCGGTGACATGCTCTATAAACTGGCCTGCCCCATTACGTCAGACGATACCAGCGCCACGCTGTATGACAAACTGGCAGAGCTTGGTCCACAAGGGCTCATCGAGACGCTTCAGCAGCTTGCTGACAATACGGCAAAACCAGAAGTTCAGGACGACGCGCTGGTAACCTACGCCGAAAAGCTGAGCAAAGAAGAAGCGCGGATCGACTGGTCCCTGTCAGCCGCTCAACTTGAACGTTGCATTCGCGCTTTTAATCCGTGGCCGATGAGCTGGTTGGAAATTGATGGGCAGCCAGTAAAAGTCTGGAAAGCCTCCGTCATTAGCGGTGCGACTACGGTGGAACCCGGTACGATTATTGATGCCAGCAAGAACGGCATCCAGGTGGCGACTGCGCAAGGGATTTTGAATCTTGAATCGCTCCAACCGGCCGGTAAGAAAGCCATGAGTGCTCAGGATCTACTAAATTCCCGTCGCGAATGGTTTATCCCTGGCAATCGCCTTGCCTGAGCAAATTTATTCTTAAGGCCCGGTGTTTCCGGGCATTTTTATTTTTACGGTTATGAAAAAACAAAATCTACGCAGTATGGCGGCCCAGGCCGTCGAGCAGGTTATCGAGCAGGGCCAGTCACTCAGCAACGTCCTGCCTCCCCTGCAGCAAAAAGTCTCTGATAAAGATAAAGCCCTGCTTCAGGAGCTCTGCTTTGGCGTCCTGCGCACACTCTCTCAGCTTGAGTGGTTGATTAACAAGCTGATGTCCCGCCCAATGACGGGCAAGCAGCGCACCGTACATTATTTAATTATGGTGGGTTTTTATCAGCTTCTTCATACCCGCATCCCACCTCATGCCGCGCTGGCAGAGACGGTGGAAGGTGCCGTTGCGATTAAACGTCCTCAGCTGAAAGGGCTGATCAACGGCGTATTGCGTCAGTTCCAGCGACAGCAGGATGAGCTTCTGGCTGAATTTGCCCAAAACGAAGCGCGCTTCCTGCATCCGGACTGGCTGTTGAAGCGCCTGAAAAAAGCTTATCCGCAGCAGTGGCAGGACATTGCCGATGCCAACAACCAGCGTCCGCCAATGTGGTTACGCGTGAATCGTAATCACCACACCCGTGACGCATGGCTGGCATTACTCGAAGAAGCTGGAATGAGCGGCTTCACCCATGACGCATATCCTGATGCCGTGCGCTTAGCATCGCCTGCACCGGTACATGCATTACCCGGCTTTGAAGAGGGTTGGGTAACGGTACAAGATGCTTCTGCTCAGGGTTGCATGGCCTGGCTTGAACCCCAAAACGGTGAGCAGATCCTCGATCTCTGCGCCGCACCAGGGGGCAAAACGACGCATATTCTTGAAGTGGCTCCGCAGGCCAGCGTGATGGCAGTGGACGTTGATGAGCAACGTCTTTCACGCGTCTACGACAACCTCAAGCGCCTGGGCATGAAGGCACAGGTTAAGCAAGGCGATGGACGCAAACCCGCAGAATGGTGTGGCGAAGCACAATTCGATCGCATTTTGCTGGATGCCCCCTGCTCTGCAACTGGCGTGATTCGTCGTCATCCGGATATCAAGTGGCTGCGTCGCGATCGTGATATTAGTGAGCTTGCCCAACTGCAATCCGACATCCTTGACGCCATCTGGCCGCATCTCAAACCCGGCGGCACGCTGGTCTATGCAACCTGTTCAGTACTGCCGGAAGAAAACAGTCAGCAAATCGCGGCCTTCCTTAAACGAACCCCGGACGCGGCGCTGCACGATACGGGAACGCTTGAATGCCCGGGTCAGCAGAATCTGCCGGGTGCAGAAGAAGGTGATGGCTTCTTTTACGCTAAGCTAATCAAAGAGTGATGTTGAGAACAGGTCACGAGAGATGAAGATTATCATTCTGGGCGCAGGACAGGTTGGTGGAACGCTGGCGGAAAATCTGGTTGGCGAAAACAACGATATCACCATCGTGGATACCAACGGCGATCGCCTGCGTGTTTTACAGGACAAATTTGACCTGCGCGTTGTGCAGGGTCATGGTTCGCACCCGCGCGTTCTTCGTGAGGCGGGTGCTGACGATGCCGACATGCTGGTTGCGGTGACCAGTTCTGACGAAACCAATATGGTGGCCTGTCAGGTGGCCTACTCGCTTTTTAACACGCCAAACCGAATCGCGCGCATCCGCTCTCCGGACTATGTCCGCGATGCTGAGAAACTGTTTAATTCAGAAGCAGTTCCTATTGACCATCTTATCGCGCCAGAACAGCTGGTGATCGACAATATCTACCGTCTGATCGAATATCCGGGCGCCCTGCAGGTGGTGAACTTTGCCGAAGGTAAAGTGAGCCTGGCCGTCGTTAAGGCCTATTACGGCGGCCCGTTGATTGGCAACGCGTTGTCCACCATGCGCGAGCATATGCCGCATATTGATACGCGCGTCGCCGCTATTTTCCGCCACGACAGACCTATCCGCCCGCAGGGCTCTACGATTGTCGAAGCCGGGGACGAAGTCTTTTTTATTGCGGCTTCACAGCATATTCGTGCGGTGATGAGTGAACTTCAGCGTCTCGAAAAACCCTATAAACGCATTATGCTGGTCGGCGGCGGCAATATTGGTGCCGGTCTGGCACACCGGCTGGAAAAAGATTACAGCGTAAAATTGATCGAACGCGATCAGCAGCGAGCGGCTGAACTGGCGGAAAAACTGCAAAATACGATCGTATTTTATGGCGATGCGTCAGATCAGGAGTTGCTGGCTGAAGAGCATATTGATCAAGTTGATCTTTTTATTGCCGTCACCAACGACGACGAGGCGAATATAATGTCTGCCATGCTCGCGAAACGTATGGGGGCAAAGAAGGTCATGGTGCTTATCCAGCGCAAAGCCTATGTTGATCTGGTTCAGGGCAGCGTCATTGATATTGCCATTTCGCCGCAGCAGGCGACAATTTCCGCGCTACTGAGCCATGTGCGTAAAGCGGATATTGTTGGGGTATCATCGCTTCGTCGCGGGGTGGCGGAAGCCATTGAAGCCGTAGCGCACGGAGATGAAACAACATCACGCGTCGTGGGCCGTTCGATAGACGAAATTAAGCTGCCACCGGGCACCATTATTGGTGCTGTCGTGCGCGGGAATGATGTCATGATTGCCAATGATAATTTGCGCATTGAGCAAGGCGATCACGTTATTATGTTCCTTACCGATAAAAAGTTTATTACCGACGTCGAACGTTTATTCCAGCCAAGTCCATTCTTCCTTTAATGTGTCGGGTGCTCTCAATGGGGTACCCGCTCTTTATCCTTCTCATTTCTGTGCCTTTTATTTTGCATAACGTTTAATTATCACGAATGGCAATTAGCTAATCATTTGTTAAACTTATAGTCGTCAGCTGGCACAAGGAGAACAAAATGAGTTTTATTAAAGAATTTCGCGAATTTGCGATGCGCGGAAACGTGGTGGATTTGGCAGTGGGTGTCATTATTGGTGCAGCATTCGGCAAGATTGTTTCATCATTAGTGGCCGACATTATCATGCCACCTTTAGGGTTGCTGATCGGGGGCATTGATTTCAAACAGTTCGCTTTCACGCTGCGTGAAGCACAGGGTGATGTGCCGGCAGTCGTGATGCACTACGGCGTATTTATTCAGAACGTATTTGATTTCGTGATTGTGGCGTTTGCCATTTTTATGGCTATCAAGCTGATCAATAAACTCAACCGTAAAAAAGAAGAGCCGGCAGCAGCGCCTGCACCGACAAAAGAAGAAGTGCTGCTGAGTGAGATTCGCGATCTGTTAAAAGAGCAGAACAAGCGCGTTTAATCAGAAGCTTAAAGCAGGAAGGCCAGTGGTAAATAAGCGATTCGCTTGTTTGCCACTGGCCTCCCAGTTACCCCGTTTTGCATGCTTGCCTTTACGCAGATAACTTCCTTTCCCTTTTTTATTCTTCTCAACGCGCTGTCTGAATAGCGGGTCATGAAGTAGTGCCTCAATGGCATTGTCTTTAATCTGCCCTTTCGTGTGCTGATAGCGGCTCATAAATTCTCCTGAGCATGGTTTATGTCGACGGGAGTCTAGACCCGGTTGGACTAAAAATCAACAGTCCTCGGTTTCCCCACTGGCCCCCTGTTCAAGGGCTTCCAGAATGGAACAATAAATACTGCTGTGGGCCGTGCCACAACAAGCATCATTCAGCCTTTGCAGAGAGCGCTGCATGGTTTGCAATTCCTGAATGCGTGCTTCAACTTCATCCAACCGGGCCTGCACAATGCTTTTTGACTCCTGACAGGTGTGATGTGCCGGATCGATGCGGATCGATAATAACTCGCGGATCGAGTCTAATGTGAAACCGAGCTGGCGCGCATAACGAATAAACCGCAGGCGCTGCAGATCGTTATCGGTATAAAGTCGGAAGCCACCTTCAGTACGAACTTCATGATCGATCATCTGCTGCTTTTCGTAATATCGGATGGTATCCGGTGTGACGTTCGCGAGCTTCGCAAGTTCACCGATACGGTACATAACTACTCCTCGTTTATTTTCCGCAACAAGCGTTCACCGTATTCACCGTGCAGAAAATCAGTGTTCATTCCTGCCTGACGCAGTTTAAGTTCAAGCACGGCGAGACGGCGGCTAAGTTCAGAATGTCGCGGATCGTCCTGACGGATCCCTTTTAGCAGATCGACAAGTTCAACAGCCTCTCTGCGCTGTTCGAGCTCAGGAGGGAGACAGCCTGCATTCTTTAGTAAACGGTATCCCGCGCGTAATTCAGGCGCAATATGCGAGTCATCGTCAAGCATAAGGGGTTCGCCGCGTCCCGGAAGATCGTCGAATTCACTTTTTTTTGGGCATCACGAATATGGCGTTCTGCCCACTGGTCAAGCAGCCACATTACCCGCTCCAGAGGATGAACAGAATTGATACAGATATTGTAGAGAAGTGGGGATATCGCGGATATAAAAAAACCCGCCGGAGCGGGTTTTTTTACGTTACTGCAGATTACTCTGCAGCAGCTTCTGCTTTCTCTGAACGATCAACCAGCTCGATGTAAGCCATCGGCGCATTGTCGCCTGCACGGAAGCCACACTTCAGAATGCGAGTGTAACCACCGGCACGGCTCGCGAAACGCGGGCCCAGTTCGTTAAACAGTTTTGCCACGATCTCGTTATCACGAGTACGGGCGAATGCCAGACGACGATTAGCAACGCTGTCAGTCTTGGCAAGAGTAATCAGCGGCTCAACTACGCGACGCAGCTCTTTCGCTTTAGGCAGGGTCGTCTTGATGATCTCATGACGAACCAGTGAACCTGCCATGTTGCGGAACATAGCCTGGCGATGGCTGCTGTTGCGGTTCAGTTGACGACCACTCTTACGATGGCGCATGACCTTATCCTTCTCAGTAAAACCTTAACCTGTGATCCGGTTACTCGTCAGCAATGCTTGCCGGTGGCCAGTTTTCCAGGCGCATGCCCAGAGACAGACCACGTGAAGCCAGCACGTCTTTAATCTCGGTAAGAGATTTTTTACCCAGGTTCGGCGTTTTCAGCAACTCAACCTCGGTACGCTGTACCAGATCACCGATATAGTGGATAGCTTCTGCCTTGAGGCAGTTAGCAGAGCGGACAGTCAATTCGAGATCGTCAACAGGGCGCAGCAGGATCGGATCGAATTCTGGTTTCTCTTCTTTCACTTCCGGCTGACGAACATCACGTAAGTCAACGAAAGCTTCCAGTTGTTCTGCCAGGATGGTTGCCGCACGACGAATCGCCTCTTCAGGATCGATTGTGCCGTTGGTTTCCATTTCGATGACCAGCTTGTCCAGGTCGGTACGCTGTTCTACACGCGCTGCTTCAACATTGTAGGCAATACGCTCTACAGGGCTGTAGCATGCGTCGACCAGCAGACGGCCGATTGGGCGCTCATCTTCTTCCGAATGAATTCGGGCAGAAGCCGGCACATAACCACGACCGCGCTGAACTTTGATACGCATGCTAATAGCTGCGTTCTCATCGGTCAGGTGGCAGATCACGTGCTGCGGCTTGACGATTTCAACATCACCGTCGTGGGTGATGTCGGCTGCAGTCACAGGGCCAATGCCAGATTTATTCAGAGTAAGAATAACTTCATCTTTACCCTGAACTCTCACCGCCAGCCCTTTCAGGTTGAGCAGGATTTCAAGGATATCTTCCTGAACGCCTTCTTTGGTGCTGTACTCATGAAGTACACCATCAATCTCAACCTCGGTCACCGCGCAACCCGGCATCGATGAGAGCAGAATACGGCGCAGTGCGTTACCCAGAGTATGGCCAAAGCCACGCTCTAAAGGCTCAAGGGTCACCTTGGCGTGCGTCGAACTCACTTGCTCGATATCTACCAGGCGCGGTTTTAGAAACTCTGTCACAGAACCCTGCATTGTGTCCTCTCTTTGGTACTAAGCTTTACTTGGAGTAAAGCTCGACGATCAGGTGTTCGTTAATGTCCGCAGACAGATCAGAACGTTCTGGCTGACGCTTGAACGTACCTTCCATCTTGCCAGCATCAACTTCCAGCCAGGTTGGCTTTTCACGCTGCTCAGCCAGCTCCAGAGCGGCCTTCACGCGAGATTGCTTTTTCGCTTTCTCACGAATGCTAACAACGTCATTCGCTTTAACCTGATAAGAAGCGATGTTAACAACACGACCGTTTACCATGATTGCTTTGTGGCTAACCAGCTGACGTGATTCAGCACGAGTAGCGCCGAAGCCCATACGGTATACAACGTTGTCCAGACGACCTTCCAGCAGAGCCAGCAGGTTTTCACCTGTGTTGCCTTTCAGACGTGCTGCTTCTTTATAGTAGTTACGGAACTGACGCTCCAGCACACCGTACATACGGCGAACTTTTTGCTTTTCACGCAACTGCACACCATAGTCAGACAGACGCGGTTTACGCGCACCGTGCTGGCCAGGAGCTTGTTCAATTTTACACTTGGTATCGATCGCGCGAACGCCAGACTTAAGGAATAAGTCGGTGCCCTCACGACGGCTCAGCTTGAGCTTAGGACCCAAATATCTTGCCATTTTCTATCTCCAACTAACCTAAAAAACGAGCGTTATACGCGACGTTTTTTCGGCGGACGACAACCGTTATGAGGGATCGGAGTCACATCAGTAATATTAGTGATGCGGAAACCAGCGGCGTTCAGAGCGCGAACAGTAGATTCACGACCCGGACCCGGACCTTTAACCATAACTTCCAGATTCTTGATGCCGTATTCTTTTACGGCTTCTGCGCAACGCTCTGCTGCAACCTGAGCTGCGAACGGAGTGGATTTGCGAGAACCACGGAAACCGGAACCACCGGCTGTTGCCCAACCCAATGCGTTACCCTGACGATCAGTAATAGTAACGATGGTGTTGTTGAAAGAAGCATGGATATGAGCCACGCCGTCAGAGACTTGTTTTCTTACACGTTTACGTGCACGAACTGGTGCCTTTGCCATTATTCAATCACCCCGATTATTTCTTGATCGGTTTGCGCGGACCCTTACGGGTACGTGCGTTGGTCTTAGTACGCTGACCGCGCACTGGCAGACCACGACGATGACGCAAACCGCGATAGCAACCAAGATCCATCAGGCGCTTGATGCTCATGCTGATTTCACGGCGCAGATCACCTTCAACGACAAATTTGGCAACTTCGTCACGCAGCGTGTCGATTTGTTCTTCAGACAGCTCACTGATCTTAACATCTTCAGCGATACCCGCTGCAGCCAGAATGGCCTTAGAACGGGTCTTGCCGATGCCGTAGATCGAAGTTAATGCGATCACAGCATGTTTCTGATCAGGAATGTTAATGCCTGCTATACGGGCCACTATGCACTCCTACTATTTAATATGTACGCACCATGCTGAAAAGCCCGTTTTCAGGATACTCAAATGGAAACGTACAGACATACAAAAGATTGGCTGGCTAATCTAGCCAGCTCAACCCAACTTTGCAAGAAAAATATGCGAAATAATCAGCCTTGGCGCTGTTTATGCTTCGGCTCGGCACTGCAAATCACACGGATGACACCATCACGCTTAACGATTTTGCAGTTACGGCATAATTTCTTGACGGAAGCACGAACTTTCATTTTTACTCTCCGTAACTTCTCAGGCGACCAATTAGCGGCCGTAGCCTTTCAGGTTCGCCTTCTTCAATGCAGACTCATACTGACTGGACATCATCAGAGTTTGCACTTGAGCCATAAAGTCCATAATCACGACAACAACGATAAGCAGTGAGGTCCCACCGAAGTAGAACGGTACTTTCATTGCATCACGCATGAACTCCGGGATCAGGCAGATAAAAGTAATATAGAGCGCACCAACCAAAGTCAGGCGGGTCATTACTTTATCGATATACTTCGCCGTTTGCTCTCCCGGACGAATTCCTGGTACAAATGCACCGGACTTCTTCAGGTTATCTGCTGTTTCACGCGGGTTGAAGACCAACGCCGTGTAGAAGAAACAGAAGAAGATGATCGCAGACGCATAGAGTAACACATAAAGTGGTTGCCCAGGCTGCAAATACAGCGAAATTGTTGTCAGCCAGTTCCAACCAGTACCGCCCCCGAACCATGACGCGATGGTTGCCGGGAACAGAATAATACTGGAAGCGAAGATAGCCGGGATAACCCCCGCCATGTTCACTTTCAGCGGTAAATGTGTGCTCTGTGCAGCATAGACACGACGACCTTGCTGACGCTTAGCGTAGTTCACCACAATGCGGCGTTGACCACGTTCAACGAAGACAACAAAGAACGTCACTGCAAATACTAATACTGCAACCAACAGCAACAGGAGGAAGTGCAGGTCGCCTTGACGCGCTTGCTCGATAGTGTGGGCGATGGCTGGCGGGAGGCCCGCAACAATACCGGCGAAGATAATGATTGAGATACCGTTACCGATACCGCGCTCAGTAATCTGTTCGCCGAGCCACATCAGGAACATTGTCCCTGTGACCAGACTTACAACAGCGGTGAAGTAAAATGCAAAGCCCGGGTTTAACACCAGGCCCTGCATACCAGGCATATTCGGAAGACCGGTAGCAATACCGATCGACTGGAATATTGCCAGCACCAGAGTACCGTAACGGGTGTACTGACTAATCTTACGACGTCCAGACTCCCCTTCTTTCTTCAACTCTGCCAGGGCCGGATGAACGACCGTCAGCAGCTGGATAATAATCGATGCCGAAATGTACGGCATAATACCCAGTGCGAAGATAGAAGCACGGCTGAGAGCACCACCAGAGAACATGTTGAACATTTCAATGATGGTGCCTCGCTGTTGCTCAAGCAGTTTGGCAAGTACAGCGGCATCGATACCAGGGATCGGAATAAAAGAGCCAATACGGAACACAATCAGCGCGCCGATAACAAACAGCAGTCTGCGTTTCAGCTCGCCAAATCCACCTTTGGCACTTTGAAAATCTAATCCCGGTTGCTTAGCCATCTGCTACTTATTCCTCAATTTTACCGCCAGCAGCTTCGATAGCAGCACGAGCACCTTTAGTAACACGCAGGCCACGAACAGTTACCGGAGTAGAAACTTCACCAGCCAGGATCACTTTCGCGAACTCGATCTGGATACCGATAATGTTTGCTGCTTTCAGCGTGTTCAGGTCTACAACGCCGCCTTCAACTTTCGCCAGGTCAGACAGACGGATTTCCGCTGTGATCGCTGCTTTGCGAGAGGTGAAGCCGAACTTCGGCAGACGACGGTACAGTGGCATCTGGCCACCCTCGAAACCGCGACGTACGCCACCGCCAGAACGAGAGTTCTGACCTTTGTGACCACGACCACCGGTTTTGCCGAGGCCAGAACCGATACCACGACCCAGGCGTTTACCCGCCTTTTTAGAGCCTTCGGCCGGAGACAGAGTATTTAAACGCATCTCTTACTCCTCAACTTTAACCATGAAGTAAACCGCGTTGACCATACCACGAACAGCAGGAGTATCCTCGCGCTCAACGGTATGACCAATACGACGCAGACCCAGGCCAAGCAGCGTTGCCTTGTGTTTCGGCAGACGACCGATTGCACTGCGGGTTTGAGTGATTTTAATAGTCTTTGCCATGGTCAATTACCCCAGAATTTCTTCAACGGATTTACCACGCTTGGCAGCGACCATTTCTGGAGAATTCATATTTTCCAGGCCATCAATAGTTGCACGAACCACGTTGATCGGGTTGGTGGAACCATATGCTTTAGCCAGAACGTTATGAACCCCAGCAACTTCCAGAACGGCGCGCATTGCACCACCGGCGATGATACCGGTACCTTCTGAAGCTGGCTGCATGAATACACGAGAACCCGTGTGAACACCTTTAACTGGGTGCTGCAGGGTGCCGTTGTTCAGCGCGACGTTAATCATGTTGCGACGGGCTTTTTCCATCGCTTTCTGGATCGCTGCTGGAACTTCACGCGCTTTACCGTAACCAAAACCAACGCGACCGTTACCATCGCCTACTACAGTCAGAGCTGTGAAGGAGAAAATACGACCACCTTTAACGGTTTTAGATACGCGGTTTACCGCGATCAGCTTTTCCTGCAGTTCGCCAGCCTGTTTTTCGATGTGAGCCATCTTACACCTCTACCTTAGAACTGAAGGCCAGCTTCACGGGCAGCATCTGCCAGTGCCTGGACACGACCATGATATTGGAACCCGGAACGGTCAAAGGAAACATTGCTGATGCCTTTTTCCAGAGCGCGTTCAGCAACAGCTTTACCTACAGCTGCAGCGGCGTCTTTGTTACCGGTGTACTTCAATTGTTCTGAGATAGCTTTTTCTACAGTAGAAGCAGCTACCAGAACTTCAGAACCGTTCGGTGCAATTACCTGAGCGTAAATATGACGCGGGGTACGATGTACCACCAGGCGAGTTGCACCCAGCTCTTTGAGCTTGCGGCGTGCGCGGGTCGCACGACGGATACGAGCAGATTTCTTATCCATAGTGTTACCTTACTTCTTCTTAGCCTCTTTGGTACGCACGACTTCGTCGGCGTAACGAACACCCTTGCCTTTGTAAGGCTCAGGACGACGGTAGGCGCGCAGATCTGCTGCAACCTGACCGATCAGCTGTTTATCAGCGCCTTTCAGCACGATTTCAGTCTGAGTCGGGCATTCTGCAGTGATACCGGCCGGCAGCGGATGCTCAACAGGGTGTGAGAAGCCCAGAGACAGGCCTACTGCATTCCCTTTGATAGCTGCACGATAACCTACACCAACCAGCTGAAGCTTTTTAGTGAAGCCTTCGGTAACACCAACAACCATTGAGTTCAGCAGGGCACGCGCGGTACCAGCCTGAGCCCAACCATCCACGAAACCATCACGTGGACCGAAGGTCAGAGCGTTATCTGCATGTTTAACTTCAACAGCTTTGTTGAGGGTACGAGTCAGCTCGCCGTTTTTACCTTTGATCGTAATAACCTGACCGTCGATTTTTACATCAACGCCGGCAGGAATAACGACCGGTGCTTTAGCAACACGAGACATTCTTTCCTCCGATTAGGCTACGTAGCAGATAATTTCGCCACCAAGACCAGCCTGGCGCGCTGCACGATCAGTCATAACACCTTTAGAGGTAGAAACAACTGCGATACCAAGACCAGCCATAACTTTTGGCAGCTCATCTTTTTTCTTATAGATGCGCAGGCCTGGGCGGCTGACACGCTGAATGCTTTCTACAACAGCTTTACCCTGGAAATACTTGAGAGTAAGTTCCAGTTCCGGCTTGGTGTCGCCTTCAACTTTAAAATCTTCGATAAAACCTTCTTCCTTCAGCACGTTGGCAATTGCCACTTTCAGCTTGGCGGAAGGCATGGTGACCGCAACTTTGTTCGCGGCCTGACCGTTACGGATACGGGTCAGCATATCCGCGATCGGATCTTGCATGCTCATCTGTCTTTACTCCCGTGATTCAATTGGTAATTACCAGCTAGCCTTTTTCAAGCCTGGCACTTCACCGCGCATGGCGGCTTCACGCAGTTTGATACGGCTCAACCCAAACTTGCCCACATAACCATGTGGACGACCTGTTTGACGACAGCGGTTACGCTGACGAGACGGGCTGGAATCACGCGGCAGAGACTGCAGCTTGAGAACCGCATTCCAACGATCTTCGTCGGAAGCGTTCACATCAGAAATGATCGCTTTCAGTTCAGCGCGTTTAGCGAAGAATTTATCAGCTAAAGCTACGCGCTTTACTTCGCGTGCTTTCATTGATTGCTTAGCCATTCAGTAACCCTACCTTACTTGCGGAACGGGAAGTCAAAGGCAGCCAGCAGAGCACGGCCTTCTTCGTCAGATTTCGCAGTAGTGGTAATGGTAATATCCAAACCACGCACGCGGTCGACTTTATCGTAGTCGATTTCTGGGAAGATGATCTGCTCACGGACACCCATGCTGTAGTTACCACGACCGTCGAAAGACTTAGCGGACAAGCCACGGAAGTCACGGATACGTGGAACAGCAATAGTGATCAGGCGCTCAAAGAACTCCCACATGCGTTCGCCACGCAGAGTTACTTTACAGCCGATCGGATAGCCCTGACGGATTTTGAAGCCTGCAACAGATTTGCGTGCTTTGGTGATCAGCGGTTTTTGACCGGAGATTGCTGTCAGGTCAGCTGCTGCGTTATCCAGCAGTTTCTTGTCAGCGATCGCTTCACCAACACCCATGTTCAGGGTGATCTTCTCGACCCGAGGGACTTGCATGACAGAATTGTAGTTAAACTCGGTCATGAGTTTCTTAACTACTTCGTCTTTGTAGTAATCATGCAGTTTCGCCATCGTACTACTCCAAATTACTTGATAGTTTCGCTGTTAGACTTGAAGAAACGGACTTTTTTACCGTCTTCGAATCTAAAGCCTACACGGTCAGCCTTGCCGGTAGCCGCATTGAAGATTGCAACGTTAGAAACCTGAATAGCAGCTTCTTTTTCAACGATGCCACCTGGTTGGTTCAGGGCCGGAACCGGCTTCTGATGTTTCTTAACCAGGTTGATACCTTCAACGACAAGTTTGCCGGAAGACAGAACATTTTTTACTTTACCGCGTTTACCTTTATCTTTACCGGTTAACACGATAACTTCGTCATCACGACGAATTTTCGCTGCCATGATTCGCTCCTTAGAGTACTTCTGGTGCCAGAGAGATAATTTTCATGAACTTCTCAGTACGAAGTTCACGAGTTACCGGCCCAAAGATACGCGTGCCGATAGGCTGCTCGCTGTTATTGTTTAAAATAACGCATGCATTACCATCGAAGCGAATGACAGAACCGTCAGGGCGACGAACACCCTTCTTGGTGCGCACCACTACCGCCTTCAGCACATCACCTTTTTTGACCTTACCACGTGGAATTGCTTCTTTGATGGTGATCTTGATGATGTCGCCTACGCCTGCGTAGCGACGGTGCGAGCCACCCAGAACCTTGATACACATTACGCGACGTGCACCGGAGTTGTCGGCGACGTTCAGCATAGTCTGTTCTTGGATCATTTTAGTGCTCCGCTAATGTCAACTACTACCTGAGACTCTAAAATCAGAGCCGTTAAAAAGCCCCATATCGAGGGCGCGGCATTATAACACCGCTTCTGCAATATGGGTAGAAAAAATAAACGGCTCATCGCTGAGCCGTTTATTCGTATTGAGAAGGCGTACTGTATTACAGAACCGCTTTCTCTACAACGCGAACCAGCGTCCAGGACTTAGTCTTGGACAGTGGACGGCATTCACGGATTTCAACCTTGTCGCCGATACCACATTCGTTGTTCTCGTCATGTACGTGCAGTTTGGTCGTACGCTTGATGAATTTACCGTAGATCGGGTGTTTCACAATACGTTCGATAGCTACAACAATGGATTTCTCCATTTTGTCGCTAACAACACGACCTTGCAGAGTACGGATTTTATCGGTCATTACGCACCCGCCTTCTGAGTCAGTAAAGTCTTAACGCGTGCAACATTGCGACGCACTTGCTTCAGCAGGTGAGTCTGTTGCAGCTGGCCACTTGCAGCCTGCATACGCAGGTTGAACTGCTCACGCAGCAGGTTCAGCAGCTCAGCGTTCAGCTCTTCAACGCTTTTTTCACGCAGCTCTTTTGCTTTCATTACATCACCGTCTTAGTTACAAAGGTGGTTTTGATAGGCAGTTTCGCTGCTGCCAGGCCGAAGGCTTCACGGGCCAGCTCTTCCGGAACACCGTCCATTTCATACAGGACTTTGCCCGGTTGGATCAAGGCAACCCAGTACTCCACGTTACCTTTACCTTTACCCATACGAACTTCCAGCGGCTTCTCGGTGATCGGTTTGTCCGGGAATACACGGATCCAGATCTTACCTTGACGCTTAACTGCACGGGTCATTGCACGACGTGCTGCTTCGATCTGACGTGCAGTCAGACGACCACGGCCAACAGCTTTCAGACCGAAAGTGCCGAAGCTAACATCCGTACCCTGCGCCAGACCACGGTTGCGGCCTTTGTGCACTTTACGGAATTTTGTACGCTTTGGTTGTAACATCAGCGACGCTCCTTATTTACGGCCTTTACGCTGCTGCTTTTTAGGTTGAGCAGCCGGTTTTTCCGGTTGTTCAACAGCAGCCATACCACCCAGGATCTCACCTTTGAAGATCCATACCTTAACGCCGATTACACCGTAAGTGGTGTGCGCTTCAGAGGTGTTGTAGTCGATGTCAGCACGCAGAGTGTGCAGCGGTACGCGACCTTCACGGTACCATTCGGTACGTGCGATTTCCGCGCCGCCCAGACGGCCGCTAACTTCAACTTTGATACCTTTAGCGCCCAGACGCATTGCGTTCTGTACAGCACGCTTCATAGCACGACGGAACATAACACGACGTTCCAGCTGAGAAGTGATGCTGTCAGCAACCAATTTAGCGTCCAGTTCAGGCTTACGAACTTCAGCGATATTGATCTGTGCAGGAACGCCAGCGATATCCGCTACGACCTTGCGCAGTTTTTCTACGTCTTCGCCTTTCTTACCGATAACGATGCCAGGACGAGCAGTGTGAATAGTCACACGGATGCTCTTCGCTGGACGCTCGATAACGATACGAGATACAGACGCTTTAGCCAGTTCCTTAGTCAGGTACTGACGTACTTTAAAATCGCTGTCCAGGTTGTCAGCGAATTCTTTGGTGTTCGCAAACCAGGTAGAGTTCCATGGTTTTACAATACCCAGGCGAATACCATTAGGATGTACTTTCTGACCCATTGCTAGTCTCCAGAGTCTCAGCGATCGGACACAACCACAGTAATGTGGCTGGTGCGCTTCAGGATGCGATCTGCACGACCTTTCGCACGCGGCATAATGCGCTTCATGCTTGGGCCTTCATCTACGAAAATTTTCGCGACTTTCAGATCGTCGATGTCAGCGCCATCGTTGTGTTCAGCGTTAGCAATGGCAGATTCCAGTACTTTCTTGACCAATACCGCAGCTTTCTTGTTGGTATAGGTCAGGATGTCCAGGGCCTGCGACACTTTCTTACCGCGAATCAGGTCAGCAACAAGGCGAACCTTCTGTGCAGAAGAACGAGCATGGCGATGTTGAGCTAAAGTTTCCATCTCTTCCTCCTACCTTATTTCTTCTTCGCTTTTTTATCAGCAGCGTGGCCGCGATAAGTACGAGTCGGTGCGAATTCACCCAGTTTGTGACCAACCATTTCGTCGGTAACAAAGACTGGAACGTGCTGACGACCATTATGGACAGCGATGGTCAAACCGATCATGTTAGGAAAGATCGTTGAACGACGGGACCAAGTGCGCAGGGGCTTCTTGTCTCCGCTTTCCACCGCTTTCTCTACCTTCTTCAGCAAGTGCAGGTCAATAAAAGGACCTTTCTTGAGAGAACGTGGCATGGCTTATCCTCTAAAATTATTTGCTACGGCGACGTACGATAAATTTATCAGTACGCTTGTTGCTGCGGGTCTTCTTACCTTTGGTCTGAACGCCCCACGGAGATACCGGGTGCTTACCAAAGTTACGACCTTCACCACCACCATGTGGGTGGTCGACTGGGTTCATCGCAGTACCGCGAACGGTAGGACGAACACCACGCCAGCGTGCAGCACCTGCTTTACCCAGAACGCGCAGCATATGCTCAGCATTGCCAACTTCGCCCAGAGTAGCGCGGCAGTCTGCTTCGACTTTACGCATTTCACCAGAACGCAGACGCAGGGTGACATAAGCACCATCACGCGCAACGATCTGAACGTAAGTACCCGCGGAACGCGCCAGCTGACCGCCTTTACCTGGTTTCATTTCTACGTTATGAACGGTAGAACCAACCGGGATATTGCGCATCGGCAGGGTGTTGCCTGCTTTGATTGCAGCATCAACGCCAGACTGAATCTGGTCGCCAGCTTTCAGGCCTTTAGGGGCCAGGATGTAACGGCGTTCGCCGTCTTTGTACAGAACCAGCGCGATGTTCGCGGAACGGTTCGGATCGTACTCAAGACGTTCAACAACTGCTGGGATACCGTCTTTGTTGCGTTTGAAGTCAACAATACGATAAGCCTGCTTGTGGCCACCACCGATGTGACGAGTGGTGATACGGCCATTGTTGTTACGACCACCGGATTTGCTGTTTTTTTCCAGCAACGGAGCAAAAGGTTTGCCCTTGTGCAGCTCAGGGTTAACCACTTTAACTACGTGGCGACGACCCGGAGATGTCGGTTTACATTTAACAACTGCCATTGTATTACTCCTCCGACTTACTCAGCGCCGCCAACGAAGTCCAGATTCTGGCCTTCTTTCAGGGTGACGTAAGCTTTTTTCCAGTCGCTACGACGACCGATACGCTGTCCGTGACGTTTAACTTTCCCTTTAACTACCAGGGTGTTAACGACTTCGACTTCGACTTCAAACAGTTTCTGCACAGCAGCTTTGATCTCTGCTTTGGTCGCGTCTTTAGCAACTTTGAGAACGATGGTGTTTGTTTTTTCCATCGCAGTAGACGCTTTTTCAGAAACGTGCGGTGCGCGAAGCACCTTCAGCAGACGTTCTTCACGAATCATGCCAGCATCTCCTCAACTTGCTTAACAGCATCAGCAGTCATTACGACTTTGTCGAAGGCGATCAGGCTAACCGGGTCGATACCAGTCGCATCGCGTACGTCAACCTTGTGCAGGTTACGTGCGGCCAGGAACAGGTTCTCGTCCAGCTCACCGGTGATGATCAGCACATCTTCCAGAGCCATGTCTTTCAGTTTCTGTGCCAGCAGCTTAGTTTTAGGCGCTTCAACAGAGAACTTCTCGACAACGATCAGACGATCCTGACGTACCAGTTCGGACAGGATGCTTTTCAGCGCGCCGCGGTACATCTTTTTGTTAACTTTTTGACTGTGGTCCTGTGGACGCGCAGCGAAGGTCACGCCACCTGAACGCCAGATCGGGCTCTTGATAGAACCTGAACGCGCACGGCCGGTACCTTTCTGGCGCCATGGCTTTTTGCCAGAACCAGTTACTTCAGCACGAGTCTTCTGAGCACGAGTACCCTGACGAGCACCAGCTGCATAAGCAACAACAACCTGGTGAACCAGCGCTTCGTTGAAATCACGACCGAAGGTAGTTTCGGAAACAGTCAGCGCGCTCTGCGCGTCTTTCAATACTAATTCCATTGCTATCCCCTTACGCCTTCACAGCTGGTTTAACGATCAGGTCGCTACCGGTTGCACCCGGGACCGCACCTTTAACCAGCAGCAGGTTGCGCTCAGCGTCAACACGTACTACGTCCAGGCTCTGAACGGTTACACGTTCGTTACCCAGCTGACCTGCCATTTTCTTGCCTTTGAACACTTTGCCCGGAGTCTGGTTCTGACCGATAGAACCCGGAACGCGGTGAGACAAGGAGTTACCGTGGGTAGCGTCCTGGGTACGGAAGTTCCAGCGCTTAACGGTACCAGCAAAACCTTTACCTTTAGAGGTACCGGTTACGTCAACTTTTTTAACGTCAGCAAACAGCTCAACGCTAATGTCCTGACCTACGGTGAACTCTTCGCCTTCAGCAAGACGGAATTCCCACAGACCACGGCCAGCTTCTACGCCAGCTTTAGCGAAGTGACCCGCTTCTGGTTTGGTTACACGGTTAGCTTTTTTAGCACCAGTGGTAACCTGAATAGCGCGGTAGCCATCGTTAGCCAGATCTTTAACCTGAGTAACGCGGTTTGCTTCAACTTCGATTACGGTTACTGGGATAGAAACGCCATCTTCAGTGAAGATGCGGGTCATACCCACTTTTTTACCGACTAAACCAATCATTGTTTCAACCTCTCAATCGCTCGATGACCTGATTAACCCAGGCTGATCTGCACGTCTACACCGGCAGCCAGATCCAGACGCATCAGAGCATCAACGGTTTTCTCAGTTGGCTCAACGATGTCAACCAGACGCTTGTGAGTGCGGATTTCGTACTGATCGCGCGCGTCTTTGTTAACGTGCGGAGAGATCAGAACGGTGAAGCGCTCTTTGCGGGTCGGCAGCGGGATCGGACCACGGACTTGCGCACCAGTGCGCTTAGCAGTCTCGACGATTTCCGCGGTTGATTGATCGATCAGACGATGATCAAACGCTTTAAGGCGGATACGGATTCTTTGGTTCTGCATGAGACCAGAGCTCCAATTATTTTATAAACGAAAATGATTACTCCTC
Organism: Enterobacter cloacae complex sp. IR5422; assembly: GCF_049238165.1. Classification (NCBI taxonomy): domain Bacteria; kingdom Pseudomonadati; phylum Pseudomonadota; class Gammaproteobacteria; order Enterobacterales; family Enterobacteriaceae; genus Enterobacter; species Enterobacter cloacae complex sp. IR5422. The sequence continues at coordinate 24,540 of NZ_JBMKHT010000052.1, forward strand.
AAACCCATTACGATTGATGGGAGAGTGTAACCGTTCTTACGTAGCTCCCCAATTGGGAGCATTGTTGAGTAACAAAATGAGCTACTCTGGTTCTGATTGAACCCGCCGTCAATTACGACAAGCCCGCGCATTATACGTAAATCTGGGCAAGACGCAAGTGCCGTTTAGAAATTAAGCGCCAATGTCGCAGGGTGTGTAAGAGCGCGCAACGTTTTATGCAATGTATTCTGCGGCGATGCTTTGTTTCGAGCCGCTACGCATCTCCGTTTTTTGTGCATTGCCGGACAGGCCGATTATAACGACTATGCGCTCAAACCCGTTTGAGGCCTTTTACATGCTAACCACCCTCCCCTTTCTGCTGATCTATCTTTCACTGACTGCCTTACTGGTACATGCCGATATTCGCTACGGTCTGCTTCCCGATAAATTTCTCTGCCCGCTGCTATGGGCGGGGCTGCTCTTCCAGCTCTGTATCCAACCTGATTTTCTGCCGAGTGCGGTGGCGGGTGCGATGGCCGGATATATTGCCTTTGCCGTTATTTACTGGGGCTATTGGTTTATCTGCCGGCGTGAAGGGATGGGATATGGCGACGTGAAGTACCTGGCGGCGCTTGGTGCATGGCATGGCTGGTGCTTACTGCCTGCGCTGGCGTTGCTCGCGGCGCTGATGGCGCTTCTTTGTATTCTTGTTTTTTCGGTAATCCGCCCTGATAAGAAGGCAATAAAAAACCCGCTGCCTTTTGGGCCATTTCTGGCAGCAGCGGGTTTATGCGTAGGGTGGAAGACGTTGGTTATTCTTCCACTTTAATCTGTGACTGAAGATAGTTTTGCAGGCCGATTTTAGCAATGAGATCCAGCTCTGTTTCCAGCCAGTCAATATGCCCTTCTTCATCGGCCAGGATCTGAATCATCATATCTCGGCTGACGTAGTCATGTACGCTGTCAGCATAGGCAATGGCTTCACGGAGATCTTTGGCACCTTCAAGTTCTAGCCTGAGGTCGGAACGCAGCATCTCTTCGACATCTTCTCCGATGCCCAGCTTGCCGAGATCCTGCAGGTTTGGAATGCCTTCAAGGAATAAAATACGCTCGATGTATTTATCAGCGTGTTTCATCTCATCGATAGATTCATGGTACTCAACGTCGTTTAAACGTTTGAGTCCCCAGTTTTTGAACATTCTCGCGTGAAGAAAGTACTGGTTGATTGCGACAAGCTCATTTCCCAATAATTTATTGAGATAACTTATGATTTTAACATCACCTTTCATTATATAGTCCCTCCGCTTCCACTCATTGAAGCGTAGATCGGGCTACAGGGATGTCAAAAAAAAGATGGGCGCTTAGGCGATCTCTTTGTATTCCGGGATCTGCATCAGTTCGTCCTGCATGATTTCTCGCGCAGCACGTACACATTTACCGCATTGATTTCCCACCGGAACAAATTTGCGAAGCTGCTGGAATGACTGGGGCTGAAACTGGCGAACGGCCTGACGTATTTTTTTGTCGCTTACACCATTACATAAACAAACGTACATAGAAACTCCCGTTCAAATTATGCGCAAAGTGTAAGTGAGAATGGTTATGATTACAATAGCACAAACGCCAGAATGCGGGGCGGGAGCAGGCAAAAAATGCGAAATTTTGTGACAACGCCTGAGCGGCAGAAAACAAAAAAGGACGCCGAAGCGTCCTTTTTTTATTCGGGGATAATTAATTAGCCCAGAACTTTAGCAACAACGCCCGCGCCAACGGTACGGCCGCCTTCACGGATTGCGAAACGCAGACCGTCGTCCATCGCGATTGGGTGGATCAGCGTCACAACCATCTTGATGTTGTCGCCTGGCATTACCATCTCAACGCCTTCTGGCAGTTCGATGGTACCGGTCACGTCAGTAGTACGGAAGTAGAACTGTGGACGGTAGCCTTTGAAGAACGGAGTATGACGGCCGCCTTCGTCTTTGGACAGGATGTACACTTCAGATTCGAACTTGGTGTGTGGCTTGATTGAGCCTGGCTTAGCCAGAACCTGACCACGTTCGATTTCTTCACGTTTGATACCACGCAGCAGAACACCAACGTTCTCACCAGCACGGCCTTCGTCCAGCAGTTTGCG
>NZ_JBMKHT010000053.1:0-26526 GCF_049238165.1 Enterobacter cloacae complex sp. IR5422
GGCCAAAATCAGCCACGAAGAGACGATTTTGGGCTGAAAATTGGAAAATTGAGCCACAGGACGTCGATAAAGGACGGTTTGGGGCGTCATATCGGGAGCTGCGGACCACTTAATCGCAACTTCCTTAGTATAGCGGCGAACTGTCGCCGCTATCAATGAACAATGGCGAGATTACAGAGAAGGGTAGTCGGTGTAGCCTTCCGCGCCGCCGCCGTAGAAGCTTTCCGGACGCTGCGGGTTGAGTGCCGCTTTTTTCTGCAGACGAGCAACCAGATCCGGGTTGGCGATGTAGTCGCGGCCAAACGCGACGGCATCGATCAGCCCTTTATTAATCAGATCTTCGGCTTTCTCAGGCGTATAGGCACCTGCACCGATGATCACCCCGTGGAAGCGCTCGCGCACTTTCTGGCGGAAGGCTTCAGTGTAAGGCTTACCGCCAGCCCAGTCAGGTTCAGACATGTGCAGATAGGCAATACCGCGTTTGGCCAGCTCTTCAATCAGATAGAGCGCATCCGCTTCCTCGTTCGGGCCGTTGTCGACGTTCTGGAAAGACCCGATTGGGGAGACGCGGATCCCGATACGGTCCGGGCTCCACTCCTTGCATACCGCATCCACCACTTCCAGCACCAGACGGGCGCGGTTTTCGACGCTGCCGCCGTACTGATCGGTGCGATGGTTTGACGACGGTGACAGGAACTGGTGCAGCAGATAGCCATGCGCGGAGTGCAGCTCAATCAGGTCAAAGCCGGCTTCACGGGCGTTGGCCACGGCCTGACGGAAGTCGTTAACAATCCCCGGGATTTCGTCCAGCTCCAGCGCGCGCGGCATAGAGGTATCCACGCGGATCGCGTTACCGTTTTCATCGCGCAGGGACGTACGGGTATTGGCGCTCAGGGCCGACGCGGAGACCGGTGCCTGACCGCCAGGCTGGATGCTGCTGTGAGAGATACGACCGGTGTGCCACAGCTGAACCGCAATGCGGCCCTCTTCAGCGTGAACGCCCGCGGTGATTTTCTGCCATGCCGCGATCTGCTCCGGGCTATGGAGGCCCGGCGCACCGGCGTAACCCTTCGCCTGAGCAGAGATCTGCGTGGCTTCCGTAATGATCAGGCCAGAGCTTGCGCGTTGACGGTAGTATTCGCCCATCAGCGGGGTTGGGATGTCACCCGGCTCAATGCTGCGCAGACGGGTCAGCGGAGCCATGAACACGCGGTTTGGCGCCGTGACGGCACCCACTTTCAATGGGGTAAACAGTTTTTCAGCTGACATAAAGACTCCTGAGTAGACCAGTCGACTAGTAATAAGGTAAATAAAAAGCGCCTGTTATACGCCAGGCGCAGTAATGCTGTTTTTCACATGTGCCAGCGCGCTTTCCAGCGGCACGGCACTGCGCGAAATTTTTGCCTGCAGATTGGCCCCTAACCACAGGGAATAGAGCACCTGAGACTGCATTAAGGGGTCGCCGGTAAAGGCCAGCGTTTTTTCGTCGCGGCCTTTTTCCAGCGCCTGGGCCAGCAGGGCGATCACGCCGCGGGCACCCTTATCCATCGCCGAGCGCATATCTTCGGAAAGATCGCACACCTCGGCAGACAGCTTGACCGTCAGGCATCCGCTGATAATGCCCTGCTGACAGAACTGGTTCAGCGTTTCCTGATAGTAGTTCAGAACACGATCCCGATAGTTTCCTTCACCCGACGCAAAGTGGGTCGCCAGACGCTGGTGGTAGCCCGCGTAATGACGCTCCAGCATTGCCACGCCAAAGGCTTCTTTGGACCGGAAGTAGTGATAAAACGACCCCTTCGGTACCTCAGCGGTTTTTAATAACTCGCTCAACCCCATACCGGTAAACCCGCGATGCATGCAAAGACGCTCGCCGGTTGCCAGGAGATGTTCGCGGGTATCGTGTTCAGTATTTCTGCTCATGGCCGCACTCTAATAGACCGTTCGGTCTAATGCAAGCGAGTTTATTGCCGACATGCGTTCAGAATATCCAGCTGCTGTTGATAAACCGTTGATTTCACGTCCATCATACCCAGTACGGTCGAGAACAAATTGTCCTGGGAAACCGCATTTTTTGCAGCGTGGTCGCGTAAACACTGTTCATTGATGCCAAAGTTTTTCGCGTAGTCCGGTGACAGCCAGAACATAAACGGAATGTGCGTTTGCTGCTCCGGCGCCAGCATGTACGGCGTACCGTGCAGATAAATGCCGCTTTCACCCAGTGACTCACCGTGATCCGAGAGATAAATCAGGGCGGTGTTCATGCTTGCCTGGCGCGCTTTCAGGGCATCAATGGTTTTGCTGACCATGCTGTCGGTATACAGGATGGTGTTGTCATAGGTATTCATCAGCGCCTGATGGTCGCAATCCTGAATTTCATTGGTGTCGCAGGTAGGGGTGAATTTCCGGAAATTGTCCGGGTAACGGCGATAGTATGCCGGTCCATGACTCCCCATCAGGTGGATAACCAGCACCGTGTCCTGCTTCAGACCATCCAGCACGTTGTCCAGACGGTAGAAATTCACATCATCAATACAGGATTTGTCTTTGCAGAACTGATCCAGATTCCACTGCGTCATATCGGTGTGCGGCACGCGATCGCAGGCGCCTTTACAGCCGCCGTCGTTGTCGCGCCAGAGCAGGTTGATCCCCGCATGCTTGAGCACATCGAGCAGACCTTCCTGATGGTGAGCCAGGTCGGCATCGTATTTGCTGCGCGTCATGCCCGAGAACATGCACGGAACGGAAACGGCGGTTTCGGTGCCGCAAGAGGAGGCCTGCGGGAAGTTAATCACATCCTGCTTTTTCAGCTCCGGGTTCGTTTCACGATCGTAACCATTCAGGGAGTAGTTCGCCGCGCGAGAGGCTTCCCCAACGACCAGTACCAGAACGGTTTTCTTTTGTTGACCTGAAATCAACGGTCCTTTATGGGCATCTTCGCCAATCCGCACCAGCGTTTGATCGCCGGCAAACCAGCGCATTTTGCTGTACTTCACCACCGCGCTGACATAGTTGGCCGGAGTCACCATTTTGACGATGCTTTTGTTGTTGCGAAACAGCGACGCGTAATCTTTATAAAACAGCGCCGCAATCAGGATAATCACCAGCAGGGCACCGAGCATCGCGGCGACGCGCGTCAGCAGGGCATACCACCATTTCCCGGTACGAATGCGGGTCAACGCCAGCACCACGGAGGGAACGAGGCCTGCGATAACAATCCACAGAATCATCTGCGGGGTCACCAGGGCTGTCGCTTCCTGAGAGTTGGTTTCGAACACGTTCACAATCATGTTCTGATCGATCACCGCGCCGTAGGTGTACATAAAGTAGGTTGCCGCGGCGCATCCGACCGTTAAGACGATCAGCAGCGGCTTACGGATATAGGGGATATTCAGCAGGCTAAAGACAATCACCCAGCCGCAAAACAGCACCAGCGGTACGGACGCGGCAAAGAGGATGTCGTGCAGGTGCGCAGGGGCAATAATGGCCCAGCTGCGCTGGATAAACAGCCCATTAATCAACGTAAAAAAGAGTGCACAGCCCAGAGTAAATTTAATGTCGTTACATTGTAACTTTTTGATTAACCACATCGATCGGTAAACCTGTCATTGTCATGATGGGCCGAGTATAAAGAAGGAAGATTAGTGAAACCTTAATGCCACAAATCTGTGGTATGGGCCTTGCACGTGGCGCGTTTAGCGTCTTCACTGTAGGTGAGAGTGGTTATCCGGAGGTGAGTGTGGCAGAGCAGCTGGAGTTTTTCCCCATCCAGAGCCCGTGCCGGGGGATTTGTCAGGTGGATGAACGCGGATATTGCCGCGGGTGCATGCGTACCCGCGACGAGCGTTTTAACTGGCAAAACTTTAGCGACACGCAAAAGCAGGAGGTGTTACGCCTCTGCCGACAGCGTCTTCTGCGCAAAATACGCGCAAACAAAGCCGGTGAGACCGAAGAACCCCAGCAACCTTCACTTTTTTAACACGGTAATTGCGTATACTCATGACATCACGTCCTTGAGGAAAATGTTATGGTTCAGCGAATTACCCTTGCCCCCCAGGGGCCAGAATTCTCCCGTTTTGTGATGGGCTACTGGCGCCTGATGGACTGGAATATGTCCCCCCTCCAGCTGGCGAGCTTTATTGAAGAGCATATCGATCTGGGCGTTACCACGGTCGACCATGCGGATATTTACGGTGGCTATCAGTGTGAAGCCGCATTCGGCGAGGCGCTCAAGCTGGTTCCGGCACTCCGCGACCGCATGGAGATCGTCACGAAGTGCGGGATTGCCACCACGGCAAAACCGGAACACGCCCTTGGGCATTACATCACCGACAGCGCGCATATCATCAAGAGCGCTGAGCAGTCGCTGGTCAATCTGGCGACCGACCGTATCGACCTGCTGTTAATCCATCGTCCGGACCCGCTCATGGATGCCGATGAGGTGGCAGAAGCCTTCCTGAACCTGCATCAGAGCGGCAAAGTGCGTCACTTTGGCGTTTCCAACTTTACCCCGGCGCAGTTTGCGCTGCTTCAGTCTCGTCTGCCGTTTACCCTCGCCACCAACCAGGTGGAGATCTCCCCGGTACACCAGCCGCTGCTGCTGGACGGTACCCTCGACCAGCTGCAACAGCTGCGTATTCGCCCGATGGCCTGGTCGTGCCTGGGAGGCGGACGCCTGTTCAATGATGATGAATTCCAGCCGCTGCGCAACGAGCTGGACACCATCGCCCGCGAGCTGAACGCGGAGAGCATCGAACAGGTGGTTTACGCCTGGATCCTGCGCCTGCCGTCAAAACCGCTGCCGATTATTGGTTCTGGCAAAATTGAACGCGTGCGTTCTGCACTGGCCGCTGAAGAGCTGCAGATGACCCGCCAGCAGTGGTTCCGCATCCGCAAAGCCGCGCTGGGTTACGACGTGCCATAAACCGCCAGAAGATGACTTTCCGGTGAAATCTTTGCCTCTGATATACACTTAAGGGGCAAAAAATAACCAGCGGAGGTCATATGAAGCGTTTTGCTCTGGCAATGGTCGCGCTGGTTGTTTGCGCAGGGGCGCAGGCAGCCAGCGACGAAGTGGAAATGAATCTCGTCACCTCTCAGGGTGTGGGTCAGTCCATCGGTACGGTGAAAATCACGGAAACCGATAAAGGACTGGAATTCGCCCCGAATCTTAAAGCACTCCCGCCCGGTGAGCATGGTTTTCATGTTCACGCCAAAGGAAGCTGTCAGCCCGCGTTAAAAGAGGGGAAACCGTCGGCTGCGGAAGCGGCAGGCGGTCACCTTGACCCGCAGCACTCCGGCAAGCATGAGGGCCCCGAAGGCATGGGACATCTGGGCGATCTGCCCGTGCTGGTGGTCAATAACGACGGTAAAGCCACCGATCCCGTTGTCGCGCCGCGGCTGAAAAAGCTGGATGAGGTGAAAGGCAAAGCGCTGATGATCCACGTCGGCGGCGACAATATGTCCGATCAGCCTAAACCGCTTGGCGGCGGCGGGGCGCGTTATGCCTGCGGCGTGATCTGATCCCCAATCGTACCCGGCGGTGGTGCCTGTTCCAGCTGCGACAGCGAGCAGTGCAGCCGCCAGATTATCGAGGCCAAATCGCGGGCGGCGGGGAGATGATGTCGTGCAAGCGTATCGCAGATCCGCTGCAGTTCATTCAGCGTGGCTTCCAGCGGCCGCTGCTGGACCCCGCGTTCGCTCATGACATCACGCAGCAGGGAGATGCAAACGTCACGCACCTGCGACAGCGGGTCGGAACGCGTTTCCCACCCGCGAAGCTGCCAGACCACGTGCGAGCAGTTCAGCAGCACCACGCCCCAGCGCAGCAGCCAGCGCCGGGAAAGCGCGTCCTGGCTGTTATTGAGCTGGCTGACGTGATGATAAACCAGCGATTCATATTCACTCTCACGAAGATGCGGTTTGCGGCTGAGCTGGTCGACAAACCCCCGGCGTAACTCCCGGATATGCCTGCGGCTTTTGCGGGCATCGGAGCCGGGACGCAGCACCGCGAAGGCCAGCCACGCCAGCCCCACGCCGAGGATCTTTGCCAGGTTGTCATTGAGAAAATCGGCGTAATCGTACACCGGTGGATTCGTCACGGAGATAAACGAGCCCATAAAGACAATCAGCTGTCCCCACAGTCCCGCCAGCTTCGGCATCTGCAGCTTGAGTAGCTGCATGGTGGTCAACAGCGGAAAGAGGAACAGCAGGAACTGCCAGAGATCGCTTATCTGCACCATCAGGCCAAACTTCACCACGAAACTGAACAGCGACAGCAGCACCAGGGTGCGCAGCAGGAGCGTCAGCGAGTTAAACGGCGAGGCCGCGACGGAGTAAAGCACGCAGCTGATGGCGGCGAGCGTCAGGGCCGCCGTACCGGACTCCCACTGCGTGGTGATACTCCACGCGCCCACCAGCATCAGCGCGCAAAAGGTGCGAAAACCGCTCCACAGCGCCTCCAGGTAGTCAGTATGGCGGGCGAGAGCCGGGCTCCCGGGAACGTTGAACTCCGTAACCGGCGTGGCGTTCTCAACCGCGTTAATCCAGCGGCTGCTGCGCAGGTAGAGGCGGCAAAAGTAATTCAACCGCTGCCAAAAGGCGCGATGGCGATAATCATATTCATCCACCGGGGCGAGCGGGGCGATTATTCGCGCGACCGTGTAGATGTCTGCATCCGGGCGCGCAAGGGTCGCGAGCAGCGTTTCAATCACCGCGCGCGTGTTTTCCGGCGGCGTTGGCCAGTTGAGCAGCATCCGGCGCAGGCTGGAGATGGCGCTGGTCATGCGCAGCTGCTGGTGCAGCAAATAGTTAAGCAGGGTATTCTGACGGCGAAAGCGGTAGTGGCTCCAGAACGCCTGAATACGCAGCAGATTCATTGTCAGGATCTGTCCTATCACCTTTTCATGGGCGAGACGGATCTCATCGCTGGTATCCGGTTGCCACAGCAGGCTCGCGTGTTCAAGCAACCGGGTGTGCATGGTTTTAAGGGCGGTGATGAGTGCGGTGCCGTCGGAAGTGCTGGGGAGGATCATCATCATAAATCCGCCGCAGAGGATCCCGACAATCACTTCGCAGACGCGCGCCTGTGCAATATCCCACAGCTCGGTGGTATCGAGCACATTCACCACCGGGAAGGCAATAATGGCGGCGGTATAGCCCGCCAGCTGGAAAGCGTAGGCGACGTTGTTGGTGAAATGGGCGCAGGCCCAGGTACAGCATCCCAGCCATGCCGCCATGCTCAGCAGGAACAGCCATGGGTCGTTCAGAGTGTGGCCGGCGATAATTAACGCCGCCGTGGCACCCAGCAGGCTGCCGGCGATACGCCCAAGGCTTTTACTGATCACCCCACCAACGGTGGGAAAACTCACCACTGCGGCAGAGGTCATCGCCCAGTACGGCTCATCCAGGTTCAGGTAATAGGCGACGGTCAGCGCCAGACACATGGCAATGCCGTTACGCAGCGCGTAGCGCCACTGAGGACGCGTCGCTTTCATCCACGGCGAGTTTTGCCAGGAGAGCGCCTGCAGCTTCATTAAGGGGTTCCGATGGAGACAGTGCAGGTGGTGCCGGATACCAGCGTGATGCCCTGCGGTAAATGGTCAAACTCCACGCGAACAGGCACGCGTTGAGCGAGACGCACCCAGGGGACGTTCGGCTTGATATCCGGCACCAGGCCGGAATCTGTTTCAACGCTTTGATCGTAAATGGCGCGACCAATGCTGGAGACGTGACCCTGTAACCTTTGCGAGCCGCTGTACAGCGTAATCGCTGCTGGCGATCCCTCGCGAATATGCCGAAGCTTGGTCTCTTCGAAGTAGCCCAATACGTAGAAGGAGTGGCTGTCGACCAGGGCGAAAACGGGCTGTCCCGTGGTGGCATAGTTACCCACGCGGGCGGAAAGGTTGGTCACCCATCCATCGACAGGGGCGGTAATCACGGTTTGGGTTAGCTCCCACTGCGCCTGCTTCAGCGTCGCCTCAGCCACGTTGACGCTCGCCTGCATCGCCTTAACGTTGAGGTTGGCGGTGTCTAAATCCTCCGCGGAGATGTAGTTTTGCGACAGGTGACGGCGGCGGTTGGCCTCGTTGTTGGCCTTTGCCAGATCAGACTGGGCTTTTGCCAGCTGCGCCTGGGCATTCAGAATCGCGATATGGTACGGCGTGTCGTCGATTCGGAATAAAACCTCTCCCTTTTTAACGTACTGGTTATCCTTAACCAGCAGCGACGTAATGCTTCCCGATACCTGCGGGGTAATGCTGACCTGCTCAGCGCGAATCTTGCCGTCACGCGTCCAGGGTGACTGCATGTAATAATTCCAGAGCCACCATCCGGCGACCAGCGCAAGGACCAGAACAAACAGGGTGGAAAAGTACTTCAGCGTTTTCAGGGGCATAGTCACCACACGATCAGAACAGCAAGGCCCAGGCATACACAGAGGGCAAACAGGGAAAGATCCATCAGCATGGGATGCCAGATTTCGCCGGAATACATCCAGTCGCGAAGCAGGCGATGCGCGATGAGCCAGAGAATAAAGCCCACCAGCACGGCCTTAAACAGAGGGGGAAAGTAGACTGACGCACCGAAGATCAGGTCCTGGAGGGGTAAACCCTCTGAGCGATGAAAAAAGGTCACGAGCAGAGATCCTTTGCAGTGAACAGAATGCCGTGTTGGCTTGTCTGAGTATGAAGAAGCATCACAATTCAGTGTAAGTCATACTTTTGAGTTAGATGAATGCAGTATTGCATTTGTTTTGCCATTACAAATGCTGCACACTATTCTAAAATCAGTATAATAACTTAGCAAGCTAATTATAAGGAGATGAAATTGGAATCGCCATTAGGTTCTGATCTGGCAAGGTTGGTACGCGTCTGGCGTGCTCTGATTGACCATCGCCTGAAACCTCTGGAATTGACGCAGACGCATTGGGTCACGCTGCACAACATTCATCAGCTGCCGCCCGACCAGTCGCAAATTCAACTGGCAAAAGCGATAGGCATTGAGCAACCGTCACTGGTGCGCACGCTTGACCAGCTGGAAGAGAAGGGGCTGATCTCCCGACAAACCTGCGCCAGCGATCGTCGCGCCAAGCGGATAAAACTCACTGAGAAAGCGGCGCCTATCATTACTGAAATGGAAGCTGTGATTACCAAAACGCGCGGTGAAATCCTTTCAGGCGTTTCACCGGCGGAGCTGGAAATGCTCATTAGCCTCATTGCTCGCCTTGAGCAAAACATCCATGAGCTACAGTCTCGCGACTGATAAAACACTAAGGCCTTGCAGCAGCAAGGCCTTTTTTTACTTAAAGACCACCACTCGATTACGGCCTGTCTCCTTCGCTTCATACATCGCCTTGTCGGCACTCTCCACGCACGCTTCTGCGGTCACGGACGATGACGTCGCCGTAAATACTCCCATGCTGATGGTAATCGGCTCAGGTAGCTGCCCTCCGCTGCTGGTTTTATCAAAGCTGCTTAGCTTCAACCGAATACGTTCCGCCACCTGGTGGGCTGCATCTGAAGAGGTGTTGGCCAGCATCAGCACAAACTCCTCACCGCCGATTCGAGCCGCGATGTCCTGCGGGCGTACGGAATCCATCAGCAGATTGGCGACAAACTGTAAGACTTTGTCTCCCTGAAGGTGGCCATAGTTATCGTTGATACGCTTGAAGCGGTCGAGATCGCTGACGATAACCGAAACTGGGCGGCTGGGTTTCGCCATGTCCAGCGCCTGGTTTAACGATTCATAAAAATAGCTGCGGTTATACAGGCGCGTAAGCGGATCGCGAATCGAATTTTGATATGACTGCTGATATTTTAAATGGGAATCACGGTACAGCATGAAGACGTCGTAGAGCAGTACAAAAATAATCATCAGCGTAGCGACGGTTTCAAATAGCCGGGCGCGATACCACGATATATCTTCAGCATGTCCGCCTACTAACAGCATGGCGAGCGTGACGATATAGCAAACGCACAGGAAATTTCCGCCTACCCAGAATAAATTGCGCACGCGCGTGACAAACATCAGCGTTACTAATGAAATCACCCAGAAGACAATTAAAGAAATATTTATGGATTGGCTCCAGAGCACCATAAACTGACGGGTTTCGTTATCAACCAGGTCAATGGATAAGAAGGGCGAGTGACTGGAATATATCCAGGCCAGTCCCACAACACAGGCGGTAAAGAGGAACGCCCCGCTCACAATTGAGATATGCGCCAACCGTGAAAAGGGGTAATCGCGCGTAGGATAGAGTATTGCCGCAACGATGAACAACACCGCCATTAAAAAGTGGCGGAACATAAAGTAGATCATCGCATCGTTGTAGTTCACGACGTTGAACTGATAGAGGTTCAGCCACGCTGGAAAGCTGGAGAGCGTTCCGACCATCAACAGTGCCGAACCGGCAAAGGCAAAGGCGATCGCAATCAGATAGAGCCGCCGCTTATCACACCAGTATTTCATTGCCATAAAGCAGGCAATAAACAGGTGAAACACGAGTAAAAAAATGGTGAGCGTAGGGAACAAAAGAGGCGAGAAGGAGGGAACCCATTCAACCACTTTTGAAAAGAGAGCTTGTAATATTCCGATGACGACAAGGCAACCGAAACAGAACGAGATATAACGACCTTTTAGACAACGACTATTCGCAAGCATATAAGTTTTTACAAAATGAGAAATAAATTATGAAGAGGTAATTGCGAAGAGTCTAAGCAAGTAATGCAATAAATACTTTGCGCGGAGACAATATACGATGAGATTAAATATTTGTGGGGCGAATATATTTTGTAAAAATATTCGTATAAGTGATGTATATTGTAAATGGATGTGGCCCAATGGCCACATCCATTTTTAATTAACGTGGAGAAACGGTCACCTGGCTTCCGTTGCTTGCCAGCACAACGCGCTGACCTGCGGAGAAGCGGGTGCTGCCTTGTTTCTGAACAACCATAATGGTGCTGCCGTCGTCTTTACGAATTTCCAGCTCGACGCCCTGGGTTTTGTTCATCGCACCCTGAACACCCTGGCCTGCTACACCACCGGCCACTGCGCCTGCGGCTGTTGCCAGAGAACGGCCCGTACCGCCGCCGACGGTATTACCCAGGAAACCACCCAGAACGGCACCGCCGATGGCGCCCATCACGTTGTTTTCATCACCACCCTGAATCTGTACAGGGCGTGCGTTAACAACGGTACCGTAAGTCACGTTCTGAACCTGTTTCGCTTCAGAAGCGCTATAAACGTCGCCAGAAAGTGAACTGTCATTCACACAGCCAGCCAGAGTTAAACCAATCAGCGAAACGCCCAGTACACGTAAAATCATTTGAATCTCCTGTTCACCAAAAACGCCCGATGGGGGGCATCCGTTATGGCTAAATTATATGGCATAAAGGGCCATCGTTCATATCTTTGCACTAACAATAGGAAAATTGTACTTGAATTTGACTTAACGAGACATAAACAGGATCCGCCCACGCTACCCGTCTGACATTGTTAAAAAATATTATTGTCGGATGGCAAAGCGACGCCGTTTATGGTTGAGTGGATATCCTTAGCCCACGCAACGTAAGGAAAGCGCATGAAATCGGGTCGCTACATTGGTGTGATGTCAGGCACCAGTCTGGATGGGGTAGATGTCGTTCTGGCTGCCATTGATGAGAACATGGTGGCGCAGCAGGCGAGCCTGACCTGGCCAATCCCCATTTCACTGAAAGAGGATATTCTCAGTATCTGTCAGGGGCAGCAGCTGACCCTTTCGCAGCTTGGACAGCTGGATGTCCGCCTGGGGGCGCTGTTTGCGGATGCGGTGCAGGCTTTGATGCAAAAAGAACATCTTCGTCCGCAGGATGTGGTGGCCATCGGGTGTCACGGACAAACGGTCTGGCATGAACCCATCGGCGATGCCCCGCACACCCTGCAAATCGGCGATAACAACCAGATTGTGGCGAAGACGGGCGTCACGGTGGTCGGCGATTTCCGTCGTCGCGATATTGCTCTTGGCGGACAGGGCGCACCGCTGGTGCCCGCGTTTCATCAGGCGCTGCTGGCGCACCCTTCAGAACGGCGTATGGTGCTCAACATTGGTGGGATCGCCAATCTGTCGATGCTTATTCCGGGGCAGCCGGTCCGCGGCTACGATACCGGCCCGGGCAATATGTTAATGGATGCCTGGATCTGGCGTCAGTGCGGGCAACCGTATGATAAAAATGCGGAGTGGGCGAGTGAGGGTAAGGTGATTCTCCCGCTGCTGCAGTCCATGCTGAGCGATCCTTATTTTGCCTTACCGGCACCGAAAAGCACGGGGCGTGAATACTTCAACTTTGGCTGGCTTGAGCGCCAGCTGGCGTCATTCCCGGCGCTCGCGCCGCAGGATGTTCAGGCGACGCTTGCCGAGCTTACGGCCGTGTCGATTTCTGAACAGGTGCTGCTTAGCGGCGGATGTGAACGCCTGCTGGTGTGCGGCGGGGGAAGCCGTAACCCGCTGGTGATGGCGCGTCTTGCCGGGCTGCTGCCGGGTACCGAAGTGTCGACGACCGATGAGGCCGGCATCAGCGGGGATGATATGGAGGCGCTGGCCTTTGCCTGGCTTGCCTGGCGCACCGTTGCCGGGCTGCCGGGCAATTTACCGTCGGTCACCGGCGCGCGCGAGGCGAGCGTGCTAGGGGCGATTTTCCCGGCAAATCCGCGTCATAATCAGAGTTAACTGAAATTCAGCGCGGCGCGTCGTCGTTAGAATGGAACGAAACAGGGGGGCAGCCATGCCCTCCAGGACCAGGATAGTCTTCGGAATATGCCCATGAAAAAACTTCTTCTTATTGCCGCCCCTTTGCTGCTGTCAGGATGCAGCGTCTACAACCAGCTCGTTGAGCGCATGCAGACCGATACCCTGGAGTATCGCTGCGACGAAAAACCGCTGACCGTGAAGCTGAACAATCCGCGCCAGGAAGCCAGTTTTGTTTACGACAATAAATTGCTGACGCTGAAGCAGGGCATTTCGGCCTCGGGCGCACGCTACACCGACGGTATCTATGTCTTCTGGTCGAAAGGCGACAGCGCCACGGTCTACAAACGCGACCGTATTGTGCTGAACAATTGCCAGCTCGAAAATCCGAAGCGTTGAGATTTTTACAGGGGCGGCGCACAATAGCGCCACCCACTCTCAATGTCAGCTAACGCCATGTCAGATAACGACGAACTGCAGCAAATTGCGCATCTGCGCCGTGAATACACCAAAGGCGGCCTGCGTCGCCAGGATCTTCCCGCTGAACCCCTCGTGCTTTTTGAACGCTGGCTGAAACAGGCCTGCGAAGCGAAACTTGCCGACCCAACGGCGATGGTTGTCGCAACGGTAGATGAAAACGGTCAACCGTATCAGCGTATCGTATTGCTCAAGCATTATGACGAGAAAGGGCTGGTGTTCTATACCAACCTTGGCAGCCGCAAAGCGCACCATCTGGAAAACAATCCGCGTATCAGCCTGCTGTTCCCGTGGCACATGCTGGAACGTCAGGTCATGGTGACCGGCAAAGCGGAACGTCTCTCGACGCTGGAAGTGGTGAAGTATTTCCACAGTCGTCCGCGTGACAGCCAGATTGGCGCCTGGGTATCAAAACAGTCCAGCCGCATTTCCGCCCGCGGCGTGCTGGAAAGTAAATTCCTCGAGCTGAAGCAGAAGTTCCAGCAGGGTGAAATCCCGCTGCCGAGCTTCTGGGGTGGTTTCCGCATCCCGATTGAGCAAATCGAATTCTGGCAGGGGGGCGAACATCGCCTGCACGACCGCTTTTTATACCAGCGCGAGAATGGCGGCTGGAAAATCGACAGACTGGCGCCGTAATCCCCGAAATTTGTTGATTTAAGCGCTAGCGCACACCGCGCTTGCGCTTTATTCTATGGTCCTTTCGCATCAGGCGAAAAGTCGTGTACCGGCAAAGGTGCAGTCGTTTATACATGGAGAATTTGATGGCAAGCAGTAACTTGATTAAACAATTGCAAGAGCGGGGCCTCGTGGCCCAGGTGACGGACGAGGAAGCGTTAGCAGAGCGACTGGCGCAAGGCCCGATCGCGCTCTATTGCGGCTTCGATCCCACCGCTGACAGCTTGCATTTGGGGCATCTTGTTCCATTGTTATGCCTGAAACGCTTCCAGATGGCGGGCCATAAGCCTGTTGCCCTGGTGGGCGGCGCGACCGGTCTGATTGGTGACCCAAGCTTCAAAGCCGCTGAGCGTAAACTGAACACCGAAGATACCGTGCAGGAGTGGGTCGATAAGATCCGCAAACAGGTTGCACCGTTCCTCGACTTCAACTGTGGCGATAACGCCGCGATTGCCGCGAACAACTACGACTGGTTTGGCAGCATGAACGTGCTGACCTTCCTGCGCGACATCGGCAAGCACTTCTCTGTTAACCAGATGATTAACAAAGAAGCCGTGAAGCAGCGTCTGAACCGTGACGACCAGGGTATCTCCTTTACCGAGTTCTCCTACAACCTGCTGCAGGGGTATGACTTTGCCTGCCTGAACAAACTGCACGGCGTTTCCCTGCAGATTGGCGGTTCTGACCAGTGGGGTAATATCACCTCCGGTATCGACCTGACCCGTCGCCTGCACCAGAATCAGGTCTTTGGTCTGACCGTTCCGCTGATTACCAAAGCTGACGGTACCAAATTTGGTAAAACCGAAGGCGGCGCGGTATGGCTCGATCCGAAGAAAACCAGCCCGTACAAATTCTACCAGTTCTGGATCAACACGGCGGATGCCGATGTTTATCGCTTCCTGAAGTTCTTCACCTTTATGGATATTGAAGACATCAATGCGCTAGAAGAAGAAGACAAGAACAGCGGTAAAGCGCCACGCGCGCAGTACGTGCTGGCGGACGAAGTGACCAAACTGGTTCACGGTGAAGAAGGTCTGGCCGCGGCAAAACGCATTACCGCAAGCCTGTTCAACGGTACCCTGAGCGATCTGAGCGAAGCGGACTTCGAACAGCTGGCGCAGGACGGCGTGCCAATGGTTGAGATGGAGAAAGGGGCTGACCTGATGCAGGCGCTGGTGGATTCTGAGCTGCAGCCTTCCCGCGGTCAGGCGCGTAAAACCATCGCCTCAAACGCGATCACCATCAACGGTGAAAAGCAGGCTGACCCGGAATACACCTTTGTTGATGGCGACCGACTGTATGGCCGCTACACCCTGCTGCGTCGCGGTAAGAAAAACTACTGCCTTGTCTGCTGGAAATAATTAACAGTCTCGAGGGGCGTGGGAAACCACGCCCCTTTTGTTTTTTCAGGGTTTGGTAAGCATAAAATGAAGAACATCCTCGCCATTCAGTCCCACGTTGTTTTTGGACATGCTGGCAACAGCGCTGCGGAATTCCCGATGCGCCGCCTCGGCGTCAACGTCTGGCCCCTCAATACCGTTCAGTTCTCTAACCACACGCAGTATGGCAAATGGACCGGCTGCGTGATGCCGCCTTCGCACCTCACCGAGGTTGTGCAGGGCATTGCCGATATCGACCAGCTCAAGCGCTGTGACGCCGTATTGAGCGGTTATCTTGGTTCCGCGGAGCAGGGGGAACATATCCTCGGCATCGTGCGTCAGGTAAAGGCTGCCAACCCGTCGGCAAAGTACTTCTGCGACCCCGTTATGGGCCATCCGGAGAAAGGCTGTATCGTGGCGCCAGGCGTGGCAGAATTCCACGTTCGCCATGCGCTGCCCGCCAGCGATATCATTGCGCCAAACCTGGTCGAACTGGAAATTCTCTGCGAGCATCCGGTTAACAGCGTAGAAGAGGCCGTAAGCGCGTCACGCGAGCTGATCGCGCAGGGGCCTGAGGTTGTGCTGGTAAAACACCTCGCGCGCGCAGGGCTAAGCCAGGATCGCTTTGAGATGCTGCTGGTGACGAAAGAGGATGCCTGGCATATCAGCCGCCCGCTGGTGGATTTTGGCACGCGTCAGCCGGTGGGCGTGGGCGATGTGACCAGCGGACTGCTGCTGGTGAAACTGCTTCAGGGTGCAACGGTGAGGGACGCGCTGGAGCACGTTACGGCAGCGGTGTACGAAATTATGATTGCGACGAAAGAGATGCAGGAATATGAACTGCAGGTGGTCGCGGCACAGGATCGTATCGCGAAGCCGGAGCACTATTTCAGCGCAACCCAGCTTTAAACGATGCCGGGTGGCGCTGCGCTGGCACGGGTCTACGGAATTCGTAGGCCGGGTAAGCGTCAGCGCCACCCGGCAACACAGTCTGCTCGGTTAATTCAACCCTTCCGCTTTCAGCGCCGCAGCCACCGCAGGACGTTCAGCCACGCGTTTCATATACGATGCAATGTGGTCTAACCCTTCCAGATTCAGCTTAACCGCACGTGCCCAGCGCAGCACGGTGAACAGATACGCATCAGCGATCGTGAAGCGTGAGCCGCCAATCCACTGTTCGTCTTTCAGCGATTCGTTAACGTACTGCAGCTTTTTCTCCAGCAGGGCGCGCAGGGTCGGCTTAAACTCTTCCGGCGTATCCGGGCGGAACAGCGGCGTAAAGCCTTTGTGCAGCTCGGTGGCAATGTAGTTCAGCCATTCCAGCGTTTTATAGCGAGAAATGGTACTGACCGGGGCCAGCAGCTGGCGATCGGGCACGCTATCGGCCAGGAACTGCATAATCGCCACGCCTTCGGTCAGCAGGGTACCGTCATCCAGCAGGAGCGCCGGAACCTGTCCTTTCGGGTTAATGGCAAGAAAGTCATCGCCGTTTTCCAGACGTTTTTTCATCAGATCAACGCCATCCAGCGTGAAATCTTTGCCGCTCTCGCGCAGGGTGATATGGGAAGCAAGAGAGCACGCGCCCGGTTTGTAGAACAGTTTCATCGGTAACTCCTTTTCGCTGAGGTTTCAGCTATGTTAGTGCGCAAACGGATAAAAAAAAAGCCGCTAATCAATTAGCGGCTTCTGGTCAGTCGTTTCTCACGGATTTCACGCAGTAGCGGTTTTGGTCGCCTTAGCGGTCTTGTCGTCGTCCTGAGTCATGCGATTCAGTTTCGGTGCGGTCAGCAGCATCAGAGCGGCAATAACGGCAGTCGCGATACCAATCTGCATGAACACGGTACCGTAGACGTTCAGGGAAACCAGTGGGTCAGTGACGTTTTCCGGCACGGCCATCAGGTTCGCAATCTTACCGGCGATAATTGCTGCACCGGCAGTGGTCAGGAACCAGCTACCCATAATGAAGCCCATCAGACGCTGCGGAACCAGCTGTGCAACCATTGCCAGACCCAGACCAGAGATCATCAGTTCGCCGATAGACTGCAGCGCGTAGCTCAGGATCAGCCAGTTAACGGATACGATACCGGCGTCGGTAGCAAATTTGGTACCCAGCGGCAGCACCAGGAACGCGCCGGAGCACAGCACCATACCGATAGCAAACTTGTGCGGCATTGGCAGACGGTCGCCCATCTTGTTATAGATCGCGGCCAGAATCGGGCTACCAATCATGATCCAGAACGGGTTCAGTGCCTGATACTGCTCCGGTTCGAACGCGATGCCCAGAATAGAGTGCTCAACGTTACGAATGGCGAAGAAGTTCAGAGAGGTTGGCATTTGGCTGTACAGCACGAAGAAGATAATCGCTTCCAGCATCAGAATGAAGGCCACGATCATCTTACGACGGGCAGCACCCTGCATAGCGAATGCTTCTTTCGCGAAGATAACCACGATACCCAGCGCCACAACGCCCAGAACGGCACGTGCGATACCCTGGTTGTGCAGCAGCCAGGTAGCGATGGCCGCCAGGACCACAACGCCTACGATGGTCGCCAGCAGTTTGCCCATATGCACAGGCTCGAAGTCTGGTTTTGAACCGTAGTTTTTAACCCAGCTGCGGCAGAACAGGAAGTTCACCACGGTGATCAGCATACCGACGAAGCTCAGTGCAAACGCCACGCTCCAGCCGAATTTCGCTGCGAGCCATGGGGTTGCCAGCATCGAGAAGAACGAACCGATGTTGATGGACATGTAGTACATGGTAAATGCACCGTCCAGACGCGGGTCATCTTTACTGTAGCAGGTAGAGAGCAGGGAAGACGGGTTTGCTTTGAACAGACCGTTACCCACGGCGATCGTGGCCATGCCCATATACACGACAGCGGCATCATGCCCTGACCATGCTACCAGTCCATAGCCAATCGCCAGAACAATGGCGCCCAGCATAATGACGCGCTTAGTACCCAGAACTTTATCACCCAGCCAGCCGCCGATAGCAACCAGACCATAGACCAGGGCACTGAAGGAGGAGAACAGCGTGATGGAATCGGCTTCGGACATACCCAGCTGTTTTACCAGGTAAACCGCCATGATCCCTTGCAGGCCGTAGTAACCAAAACGCTCCCATAACTCGATAGAGAAGATGAGATAGAACGCTTTAGGTTGTTTAAAAGCGTTCAGACTCACGCTTTCATCTGTTGGTTTATTGTTTGCAGTCGACACATATACCTCTTTTTTTACATCCCATATTAACGGGGGTGTTCATAGCGTGATGGCCGTAGTCCATACGCCTTATAGTTATATTGGGAGGAGAAACGGCGGGTAATGTTCACTATCCTGCCCCATCTGGCAATACGTTTGTAATAATCTGTTACATATATCCTGAGTGGTATAATCGTCGGTTCATGCAAATGTTATTCAGCGTTAAATTTCATACGCTGAGTAAAGGTAGTTTTTTCGACTGGTAATCACCGGTCAGTACGGGCAGTTGGCGATATGTTCTGCTATTTGCCGCTTGTGGCAGTGATATAGCCCATATTCTGAAAAATAGCTGGTCTTATCGTCGGCAAAGAAAGAGAAGTGTCTTGTCAGATAAAGGGTTTAGGTCGATTTTGACAACAAAAATACAACATGAAGTTATCAGGGTGATCGCGATCACAGATGTATAGAAATTTTCGGCTATGAAAAAACTATTAACCTGTTTCAGCGTTAAAGAGCCGAATAAGTGACAGGTGAGGCGAAACGAAAGGCGAACAAATAACGGTCAAAAGAAGAGCGTATGAAAGCCCTTCTTTAGCCAGGGGATTGAGATGCCTCAGGGGTACACTTTTTCTTTGTATTCGCAGAGATCTTCAATAATGCAGGAGCCGCAGCGAGGCTTACGGGCAATACACGTGTAACGACCGTGCAGAATCAGCCAATGATGGCAATCAACCTTAAATTCTGCCGGAACCACTTTCAGCAGCTTCTCTTCGACCTGCTCGACATTTTTTCCCGGCGCGAAGTTGGTCCGGTTAGACACGCGAAAGATATGCGTATCGACGGCGATAGTGGGCCAGCCAAACGCGGTATTGAGTACTACGTTCGCGGTTTTACGACCCACGCCCGGCAAGGCTTCCAGCGCTGCGCGGTCTTCCGGCACTTCGCCTCCGTGCTGCTCCAGCAGAATTCGGCAGGTCTTGATGACGTTCTCGGCTTTGCTGTTAAACAGGCCGATGGTTTTGATATAGGACTTCACGCCTTCCACGCCCAGCTCCAGCATGGCCTTCGGCGTATTGGCGACCGGATAGAGCAGGGCGGTGGCTTTATTGACGCTCACGTCGGTAGCCTGCGCAGAGAGCAACACCGCGATCAGCAGCTCAAACGGGGAGGTAAAATTCAGCTCCGTCGTCGGGTGCGGGTTCTCGTCCCGCAGACGGGTCAGGATCGCAATGCGCTTTTCTTTATTCATGAGGCCTTCTCGGGTGTCCCTTCCAGAACGCTGCGCTCAGCCGCGCGGCGCTTACGTTTCTCGTCAATCAGGTATTTTATCGCCAGCATCATGCCAAGACCAATAAACGCGCCAGGCGGCAGCATCGCCAGCAGGAATGGCGTATCGGTGTGGAACACTTCAATACGCAGCGCTTTGGCCCAGCCGCCCAGCAGCGCATCAGCGCCGTCAAACAGCGTACCGTTGCCGAGGATCTCGCGCAGCGAGCCCAGCACGAACATGGCGCAGGTGGCACCCATGCCAATAGAAAAACCGTCCAGCGCCGACATGGCCGGACTGTTTTTCACCGCAAAGGCTTCCGCACGCCCGACCACGATACAGTTGGTGACGATAAGGGGAATGAAGATCCCGAGCGACTGGTACAGACCGAACGCGTAGGCGTTAATCAGCATCTGAACAATACTGACCACCGACGCAATGATCATGACATAAATAGGAATACGAATTTCCGACGGCGTCCAGCGGCGCAGGGCAGAGATGGAGAGGTTGGTCAGGGTCAATACCAGCGTGGTTGCCAGACCCAGACCGAGCGCGTTGGTGGCGGTGGATGTCACCGCCAGCAGTGGGCACATCCCCAGAAGCTGTACCAGCGCGGAGTTGTTTTTCCACAACCCCTGGACAATAACCTCTTTAACCTGGCTCATGATTACTCCTCACAGGCCGGAAGATTGTTGATTTGCGCGGGCAGCGTTTCAGCGTATAGCCCGGCTCGTTTTACGGCATTCACCACCGCACGTGGGGTGATGGTCGCCCCGGTGAACTGGTCGAACTCGCCGCCATCTTTCTTCACCGCAAACGCGGTGTCATCTTCACCATGGATCACTTTACCGGCAAAGTGCAAAATCCAGTCGCTCAGACGGGTTTCAATTTTATCGCCAAGACCCGGCGTTTCATGGTGTTCCGTCACGCGGGTGCCCAGTATGGTGCCGGAGAAATCGCTGCCCACAAGCAGCTGAATGGCACCGGAATAGCCGTCAGGCGCCGTCGCTTCCATCACCGCGCCAACCGGTTTATCCCCTTTGCGGGCAATAAAGAGGCGGTGCGGCCCTTTCCCAAGCTGCGGCGCGTCTACCACAAAGCAGCTTTTTTGCAGGTCGTTATCGTAGAATTCCGCCGGGATCACCTGATCGAACAGCGCCTTTTGCTGCTTCGAGGCCTGCTCTTCGATGGTCGTTTTGGTCAGCGCATTAACCAGCGCCGTCAGCCCTGTCAGGACCGCGGCGAAGACAGCCAGCGTGACGCCGTGTTTTTGCATCGTTTTGAACATGGCGAGACCCTTAGCGATGACCGTACACGCGCGGACGCGTGTAATAGTCGATGAGCGGAACGGTAATGTTGGCAAGCAGGACGGCAAAAGCCACGCCGTCCGGGTACCCGCCAAAGCTGCGGATGAGCCAGACCAGCAGGCCTGCCAGCGCGCCGAAGATCAGGCGCCCGCGGTTAGTCGTTGAGGCCGTCACCGGATCCGTCAGGATAAAGAAGGCACCCAGCATGGTTGCCCCGGAGAGCAGGTGCAGCTGCGGGCTGGCCAGTGATTCAGGAGAGAATACCCAGCCCAGCGTGGCGCAGACCGCCAGCGTCACGAGGAAGCTGACCGGAATATGCCAGCGGATGGCTTTCTGCTGCAGCAGGAACAGGCCGCCCAGCAGATACGCCAGGTTGACCCACTGCCAGCCGGCACCCGCCAGTACGCCGCTGTAGATGGCGGATTTCATGATCTGCTCAACGCTGTGTCCGGCATGCAGGGACGTTTTAAAGGTATCAAGCGGCGTCGCCTGGCTGATCCCGTCCACGCCCATGCGCAGCGCGTTCATATCGGCACCGAGCGCCGTATGGCCGGTAAAGATCACGTGCAGAGCATCCATGAAGCCCGGAACCGTGGCCGCAATCTCGTGCGGTGGCAGCCAGCTGGTCATCTGTACCGGGAAGGAGATCAGCAGCACCACGTAGCCGATCATCGCCGGGTTAAACGGGTTATGGCCGAGTCCGCCATACAGCTGTTTGGCAATGATCACGGCAAACACGGTGCCGAGGACCACCATCCACCATGGAGCAAACGGCGGGATACTGATCGCCAGCAGCAGCCCGGTCAGCAGCGCGGAGTTATCGGCCAGAATGCGGGAGACCGCCGCCTTGCGCAGCTTAAGGACAAGGGCTTCCGCCGCTAAGGCGCTGGCACAGCCCAGGATTATCTGGAACAGGGTTCCCCAGCCGAAAAACCAGCACTGAACGGCAATGCCCGGCAGCGCCGCCAGGCAGACCAGCATCATAATGCGCGATGTCTGGCGCTGATTGTGGGTGTAAGGGGAGCTTGCGATTCTGAAAACCATTTAATCCTCGTTAACTGCTTGCTGTGCGGCTTTCTTTGCCTGAACGCGCGCAATGGCGGCGGCGACGGCGGCTTTGCGCGGGTCATCGTTGGCGGCCTGCGGTTGCTCATCCTGCTGCGCTGCTTTGCGGGCTTTAGCGCGGGCAATCGCCGCTTCGACGGCGGCTTTACGCGGATCGACCGGCGCGTCGGGTTCTGCGGTTGGCGTCTGCTGCGCCGCTTTGCGGGCTTTAGCGCGGGCAATCGCCGCTTCGACGGCGGCTTTACGCGGATCGACCGGCGCTTCGGGCTCTGCGGTTGGCGTCTGCTGCGCCGCTTTGCGGGCTTTGGCACGGGCAATCGCCGCCTCAACGGCCGCTTTGCGAGGGTCGACCGCTTCCTGCTCAACCACCACGTTCTGCTCGCCGGCTTTGCGCGCTTTGGCACGGGCTATTGCCGCTTCAACGGCGGCTTTACGCGGGTCGATCTCAGCATCCGTCTGGACCGTTTGCGCTTTTTCAGCCTGACGGGCGCGAGCCTGAGCTTTACGCGCTTCACGCGCCGCAATGGCTTCGCTGTTGTCCGGCTTCTCGCCGACCGGGATCACCACAGGCTGCGCCGCGGTCGCTTTTTTCTCGCGAACGCGGGCCAGTGCGGCATTAATCGCATCCTGATCTTTCTCGCCGGGCTGAACGGCGGCCTGCTTATGGCGCTCCTGACGGGCGATTTTTTCACGCTCCAGTCGCGCCTGGCGCGCTTCAAAGCGTGCCTTGGCTTCCGCCGCGCGTTTTTCTTCCATGGAGATGGCATAAATTTCCGCCTTCTCCTGGCGGAAATACTGCACCAGAGGAATGTTGCTAGGGCAGACCCAGGCGCAGGCGCCGCATTCGATGCAGTCGGCCAGGTTATGGGCTGTCGCCTTGTCGTGCAGCTGGCCTTTGCTGTACCAGTACAGCTGCTGCGGAAGCAGATCCGCCGGGCAGGCGTCGGCACAGGCGCTGCAGCGAATACAGCCTTTTTCTTCCTGCTCTTCACCCATCTCGGTCGGGGAAGGGGCGAGCAGGCAGTTGGTGATTTTGACTACCGGCACATCGAGCCACGGCAGGGTAAAGCCCATCAGCGGACCGCCCATGATCACCATCTGGTCGCTTGACGGGCAAAACTCAGCCTGCTCCAGCAGGTGACGCACCGGCGTACCCAGACGCGCCCAGACGTTGCCCGGACGAGAGACCGCGTCCCCGGTCAGCGTTACCACGCGTTCGGTCAGCGGCTCGCCGTCGATCACCGCGCGCTTCACGGCGTACGCGGTCCCGACGTTCTGCATCAGCACGCCGATATCCGAAGAGCGTCCGCCGTGCGGAACCTGCTTACCGGTGAGAATTTGCGTCAGCTGTTTAGCACCGCCAGAGGGGTATTTGGTCGGGATAACGCGCAGGCTAATATCGTGACTGCCCGCCAGCACGGCGCGCAGCATTGAGATAGCCTGCGGTTTATTGTCTTCGATACCAATCAGCACTTCTCGCGGCTGCAGAATGTGCGCGAGGATGCGGATGCCTTCCACCACCTGGGCGGCGCAGTCCTGCATCAGACGATCGTCGGCGGTGATGTACGGCTCGCATTCGGCGGCGTTGATAATCAGCGTCTGAATGTTATCGTCACCGCCGCGCAGCTTGACGCCGGTCGGGAAGCCTGCGCCGCCGAGGCCAGCAACGCCGAACTGATGAATGCGCTCGATAAGCGCCTCGCGGCTGCGGGAGCGGTAGTCGCTCCAGCCATCGCGGTCGATCCAGCGGTCTTCGCCGTCGGCTTCAATTATCACGCTCAGCTCTGCGAGCGCTGACGGATGCGCCACCGTATGAGGCGCGATAGCGACCACCTTACCGGAGGTGGGGGCGTGCACCGGTAGCATACGTCCGCGACCAAAGGTCAGCGGCTGGCCGCGAAGAACCGTATCGCCTTCTTTCACGCACAGCTCACCCTCAGCGCCAATGTGCTGCTTGAGCGGCATGACGAAACGGGTCGCCAGCGGAATTTGACGCAGCGGCGTGCCGTTAGACTGGGTTTTCATCTCCGGTGGGTGAATACCCCCGTCAAAGTCCCAAATCTTCTCTTTTCTGAAAGCAGAAAATAACTTAAGCATGTTGTTCCACAGGAATATTGCGAACCGGAATGGTCTGAAGATCCCATTTCCAGCTTTCGGTAGTCGTTTCAACCGGGCGCAGCTCGATACATTGCGTCGGGCAGGGGGCTACGCAGAGGTTACAGCCGGTGCACAGGTCCGCCACCACGGTGTGCATGGCGCGCGTGGCGCCAACAATGGCGTCGACCGGGCAGGCCTGAATACATTTGGTACAGCCGATGCAGTTCGCTTCGTCGATCACGGCCAGCGCGCGGACCGGCTCCTGCACGTCCGCGTCGCCATCAACCGGCTGCGGATCAACGTTAAGCAGGGCGGCAATTTTCAGCATGACTGCTTCGCCGCCGGGGGCGCAGCGGTTAATTTTTTCGCCCTGGATGCCTACCGCTTCAGCGTAAGGGCGGCAGCCCGGGTAGCCACACTGCCCGCACTGGCTTTGCGGCAGAAGCTCATCAATTTTCTCAACAACGGGATCGTCCTCTACCGCGAAACGGCGGGAGGCGTAACCCAGGATAAGGCCAAACACCAACCCCAGGACGCTGATAGAGGCGATGGCAATCCAGATAGCATTCATTACAACTTCACCAGACCACTAAAGCCCATAAAGGCCAGAGACATTAAACCGGCGGTGACCAGCGCAATCGCGTTACCGCGGAAGGGCGCAGGAATATCCGCTGCTGCCAGGCGCTCGCGAATAGAGGCAAACAGCACCATGACCAGAGAGAAACCGACAGCCGCAGAAAAACCATACAGCGCCGATTGCATAAAGTTATGACCCAGGTTGATGTTCAGCAGCGCCACGCCGAGAACGGCGCAGTTAGTGGTGATCAGCGGCAGGAAGATGCCCAGCAGGCGATAGAGCGCCGGGCTGGTTTTGCGCACCACCATTTCGGTAAACTGCACCACCACCGCGATAACCAGAATAAAGGCCAGCGTACGGAGATAGGTTAACCCCAGCGGGATGAGGATCCAGGTATCAATCCACCACGCGCAGATGGACGCCAGCGTCATGACGAAGGTCGTCGCCAGCCCCATACCCATTGCCGTTTCCAGCTTTTTGGAAACGCCCATAAACGGGCACAGGCCAAGGAACTTCACCAGAACGAAGTTGTTAACCAGCACGGTGCCGACAAAGAGCAGTAAGTAATCGGTCATTATTTAGCCTGAAATAAAAAAGCCGCCTATTATCGGACAAACCCAGGCAGGCGACAACAGGTTATCTGTAGGGTTATTACGGGTTCACGAAGGTGTTTTTCACCCGCGTCGAACGCTTGAAGTAGGGCACCAGCAGCGCCGCGGCCAGCAACGGGAAAAGCAGCTGACGAACGGCCAGCGCGTCTGAAACGGGCGAAAAAGCAAACGCCTTCACCGCCAGCAGGACCGAAACCAGCAGCCAGATAATGTAGTGCTTAGGCACATTCTTACGGCGCTTAAAGAAGGCGATGGTCAGCCACAGCGTGTAGTACCACATCCCGATCGCGAAAACGAACGACACAAACCACAAAGCAATATTAGGCACGCTTTGCGACAACAGAGTCTGAATGGCGTGAGGGGTAATCAGTGCGGTGGTATAAAGCAGCAGCGCAAGTGATGCGCTTAATAAGGCAACCAGCAGCCATGCCAGTGGGGCGATTAACCAGCCTCCAATGCGTTCTCCAGGCGTTGCGGTCATGAACTCTCCCATAATCTGCGCGAAATGTTGTACAGCCAGTTGGCAGGGCGGAGAGTATATAACATTTCGCGCGGATGGCTACTTTCTTATAAAACGTAACGCCACACGGACTTTGGCACTTCGCCGACGTTGAACAAACGGCCACCGGAGACCAGCTCCGCACGGCGATGGTCAGCGGCGCGATACATATTAATGATTTCCTGATTATCCGACAGGGTGTAGTTCAGATGGTCAAACAGTTTTTCCAGGCTCTCAAGCGAATTGATCTTGCGAAATTTTAATAAATAGTCCTGAACTGTCATATTAATAAGTTTCCATATAAAAGTGAGTAATACCAGTTAAGGTAATTCGTTCGAATAATAAACGGATTAATAAAGACGTAAACAGCCCACTCAGGTAACGCGACGAAATTAGGAGTTTTCTTTGCTGAAATTCAGGCATCAGACGATGCCTGGAAGAGAAGGTTAACCGTGTTCACCAGGGCTGGCAATAAGTAACTGACATATTATGTCACTCTTTATTGCAGTAACCGGTTACTTAGGGAAGGTGCGAATAAGTCCGAGATGTGAGATCATCGTGTTGTAACCTGAACCCAGAATGAGTAACCGGATGAGCCAGCAACTGACTTTTGCCGACAGTGAGTTTTCCAGTAAACGCCGCCAGACCCG